>JBFMAE010000035.1:0-13308 GCA_040756085.1 Thermodesulfobacteriota bacterium
CACAAAGATAATTTACAGAAGACCTGTGGAACATGTCATCCAGGAGCCTCGGAGAATTTTGCAAAAGGGAAGATCCATATGATGGCATCGATCAAAGGAGAAGACTTTGGGGAAAAGGTAGTCGGTTGGGTAAGGGTCATTTACATCATTCTCATCGTCACCGTCATTGGAGGGATGGTCTTTTTCAACTTCACCGACTGGCTAAGAAAAACGATTGACCGGATACATTAAAAGTGAGGAGTGAGTACTATGAAAAAGTACCTCAGAATGACATTGAATGAAAGAGTGCAGCACCTCAACCTATTCATCAACTTTACGATCTTGGTTATCACAGGATTCGCTCTAAAATACCCCGAGGCCTTCTGGGCTTCTCCCATCACGGATGTTCCTTTGGGGATGACATTTCGAGGTTTCCTGCATCGCCTCTGCGGTATGGCAATATTCACCCTGGGGGGTTATCACATCCTGTATCTTATCTTCACGGAAAGAGGAAGGGGAATTGCGAAAGATATGATCCCCAGATGGAAGGATGCCAAAGACCTCTGGGAGACCTTGAAGAACAATCTATTCATCAATCGACCTGCCAAAGAGATCAAAATGGGTCGCTTCAATTTCCGGGAAAAGTTTGAATATCTCGGCTTAATCTGGGGAACGCTTGTCATGACCGTGACGGGGTTCATCCTTTGGTTTAAGACAGAATGGTTGATGTATTTTCCAATGTGGACTTTCGATGTGGCCCGGGCGATTCATTTTTACGAGGCGATTTTAGCTACACTTACCATCATTGTCTGGCATTTCTATTCTGTCGTCTTCAACCCCGAAGTTTACCCCATGAATTGGGCCTGGATCACAGGGAATCTTACCGAACATGAGATGAAACTGGAGCATGGTCTCGAGTTGGAGAGGATCAGAGCCGAACAGAAGTGGGAGATGAAAGAGTTTGCCGAAGCGGCCGCCATGGGGGGTGGAAGAGTTTACGCCATCCGTCGCGAAAAGGTAGAGAAGGAAGGAAAAAAACCTTCATCCCTCCGTCGCTTCTATGGTACCGTTCAGGATTTCAATGAGACCATTAAGAATTGGAAGGGAACATAAGAGGAGGTGATCGGTCATGTCGGGAAGCCTTAATGAACGGTATGGGCCCTATCCGAAGAAGAAAGAAAAAAGACGTGTCCGAGTTAAAGAGGCCCCATTTTTAAAAAAAACTAATGATTGGCTGAAGTGGAAGATTGATAACATTGGTGGCCTTTCATTTCGACGCCCATGCTTAGAACATTAATCCAAATCCCCCCAATCCCCTTTTAGAAAAAGGGGATTGGGGGATTATAAATTATAATTCATCATTGTTTTAGGCCCTATATATCCTCCAAATCCCACCAACCAAACCCCACCCAAAATGGAGAGGATATATAGGGTTTTTTTTCTTTATTGTAAGGGGGAAGAGAACATGCTAATATAAAAAAATTTAAGGTAGAAAATATGTCGTATCGAAGAACATTTTTCATTTTGACCATCCCTCTTCTCCTTTTCTTCTTCGTCTTTGGAAGTTTTACAAGAGGAGCCTGGGCCATGACGACGGAGGAAGAAAAGAAATTAGGGAAGAAGATCTTTCTTGAAATGGAGGGGAAAGTAGGGGTGGTGAGGGATTTGACCCTTCAGGCTTTTATAGACAGGATTGGCTATTCGTTAGTTGCCCAGGTCGGTCCAACCCCTTTCGATTATAAATTCTACCTGATTAATGCGCCCGATCCCAATGCCTATGCCATCCCGGGCGGTTATATTTTCTTAACGACGGGTCTGATCGTTTTAGCCGATAATGAACATGAGGTGGCAGGAGTGCTGAGCCATGAAATCGCCCATGTTACGGGGAGGCATGTTGCCCAGATGGTGGAGAGATCGAAGCGGCTTAACATTGCCACCATGGCGGCTATCATTGCAGGGCTTCTTTTAGGCGGGGGGGGGAAAACCTCCGAGGCCATTTCTGCAACCGCAATGGCGACGGCAGAAGCCCTTGCCCTGAAATACACAAGAGAAATGGAAGTTGATGCGGACCAAAACAGCCTGCAATATATGATCAAAACAGGCTATGATCCCAATGGGATGATTACCTTTCTGAACAAAATTTACAAGCTCAGTTTGATCTCAGCACCCAAAATACCCACCTATCTTTCCACCCATCCTGCCATTGAAAATCGAATCTCCCTCCTGGAAAACCTCCTCCAGACTGGACAAAAACCAACAGGCCCTTTCAAAACGGTTGGAAATTTCAGAAAGTTTCAGGTGAAGGCCTTCGTAGAGGAGAGAGAACCCCATGTGGCCATTTCCCATTTCCAGTCACTGGTTGATGCCAACCCTCAGGATTTGGACGGGCTCTATGGTTTAGGGCTCGCCTACCGGAAGATGGGGAGGTTGGATAAGTCGATGAAGATCCTTCAAAATGCCCACTCCTTAGCCCCCAGGGATCTTGACATATTAAGGGAGCTTGGAATCGTTTATTTCCTCTCCGGGAAGCTGGATCAGGCAATTGAGAAACTTGAGGCAATAAGATCTATCCCCGGGGCGGTTCAGAATAATGATTTATTAGGTCTTTATTACCTCGGAAGAGGATACCAGGAAAAAGGGGACCTTACGAATGCCCTGCCGATCTTTCTGAAGGTTCGAAAGGCGGTCCCTGAATTTATTGAGGTTCACCTCAACCTCGGATCGGTTTATGGAAGAATGGGTCAGAAAGGATTCTCACACTTCTATTTCGGGAAACATTTCAAATTGAGGGGTGATAAAAAGAATGCACTCCTTCATTTCAGAACAGCCCTGGAATGGCTGGAGCGGGGAAGTCCGGAGAGGGAAGAAGCTCAGCAAGAGATCAGAGAACTGACATTGGCTAAATAATGCAAATTCATTCTATGGGCAGGTAAGGAGACCAGTCCCTATCCGTAGGGGCGGCCGACTGTGGCCGCCTGATCCAGGCCTGCAAGCATATCGGTTCAGGGTGGGAGCCCACGGTGGGGCTCCCCTACGGAGTTCTTGCAAGAGGGTGAATGGGAAATGGAGCCATTAGAAATCTATTGCAAAAAGGCATTGGAGATGGGGGTTGATGGAGCAAAGGTGGTCGATCCTCGATCCGTCGTAACCGCGGAATGGGTGCGGATGAAATGCCAGTTTGGATGCCCCGGTTTTGGGAATAGTCACTGCTGTCCTCCTCACACACCTACCCCGGACATCACCCGGAAAGTGATCGATTCTTACCAGAAGGCGATTCTGCTGCATCGACGATTGCAAAAGGGGGAGAGGGCAAAGGGTTTTAACGAAAGCATCGTCCGTCTGGAAATTGAGATTTTTCTTGATGGCTTCTACAAGGCCTGGAGCATGGGTTCCGGTCCTTGTCGTCTCTGTAAAGATTGTAATCTGAGCGAACCCTGTGAGCACGGATTTGAGGCCAGACCTTCGATGGAGGCGTGTGGCATTGATGTTTTCAAGACCGCAAGGGATAATGGATTTTTTATCAAAGTGGTAAGAACTCGGGACGAGGAGAGGAATATCTTCGGGCTGGTATTGATGGAATAAAATTTGTCCCAACAGAGGATCAAGGGGAATGCCTCCTATGGTCGGGATGCTGCTTCCACAGAGGCGTTAGATGAGGTATCACTGACTTCCCTGTGAGGCTCCTTTGGAGAAGTGATCGGATGAGAGAGAAGACAAAAAAGACGAAGGGAGAGAAGCTGGGGTTCCATCAGGAACTTTCGATCCTCAACGCCATCAGCCAGACCGTCAATCAGTCCATTGATCTCGATGAAATTCTGAATAAAAGCTTGGATAAAATGATGGAGATGATAGGAATCCACTCAGCGGGCATCTATCTTTTGGACGAAAAGAATAACAACCTGGTTTTTGTCGCTCACCGTGGATTTTCCAAAGTCTTTTTGAAAGGAATCAAGCGGATTAAGTTAGGAGAAGGGGTAACAGGGAAAGCGGCCCTTTCGGGTGAGCCTGTGTTCATTGAAGAGTATCCCGGTCATTCAGATGCCATTCCCCTGGCGATTGAAGAAGGGGTAAAATCCCTGGCGGTCATCCCTCTGAAGTCAAGGAATAAGGTCTATGGAACCTTAAATATCGCAAAGAAAGAATGGTCTGAGATCACGCCATTTGAAAAGAATCTCTTCAACTCCATCGGCCAGATCATCAGCGGTGCGATGGAGAGGGCTTCTCTCTATGCAGAGAATGTCAAACGGTTAGAAGAACAGAAGACCCTCTATTCTATCAGCCAGGAGATTGCCTCCAAACTGGAATTGGATGTGATCCTTCAAAAAATCATTGGGTGCGCAGTTGAACTCTTGGGGGTAGAGGCAGGAGAAATTACCCTCTGGGACAATCGAAAGCAGAACTACACCACTGCAATCGTTCACGGATTACCGGAGTTCATGATTGGAAGGGAGTTCAGTCCTCCCTGGAATGGTATTGTCGGAGAGATTATAACAATAAAAGCCCCTGTCCTCTACAAGGATTATGAACACCATCCCAACCGATTGAAGGAGTTGGACTCCTACCACTTCAAGGAGGTTTTGGGCGTTCCATTAATTGTCAGAGAGATGATCATTGGAACCATGGTGATAGGGACTTCTGATCCTGACAAGCATTTTCAAAAAAATGAGATCGACCTTCTCTTCAATTTCGCCCATCAGGCCGCCATTGCGATTGGAAATGCCAAACTCTATGAAGATTCTTTGGCCAAGATCAAACAATTGACAACCCTCCATGAGATCGGAAAAACCCTCTCCTCCACGCTCGATCTCGATGAATTACTTAAAAAAGCTTTGGAACTCCTGAGGGACCGCTTTGGTTATCCATTGTGTCTCATTCTTTTATTCGATAAGGCAAAGAATGAACTCTATATTAAACAGATCATTGGAAGGAGCTTTGAAGAAGTCAAGGATGTTCGATTTAGGGTCGGTGTGGATGGCATTGTGGGATGGGTGGCCGAGGCAGGTGAGCCCCTTTATGTTCCAGATGTGTCAAAAGATCCTCGATATATTTCCGGATTGCCCAACATCAGATCAGAGGCAGCCTTTCCCCTTAAGATAAGGGATCGGGTGATCGGAGTTCTGGATATCGAGAGCTATGAACTTAACGGATTCGACGAAGAGGATCTGAATCTCCTCTCCTCCTTAGCCGGTCAGGTGAGCATTTCTATTGAAAATGCACAGCTCTTCTCTGACCTTAAACAGATTCTCAGAGAATTGAAGCAAGCCCAGGATCAGATCGTCCAGACCGAAAAATTGAAGGCGATGGGAGAGATGGCGAGTGGGGTGGCTCACGATTTCAATAATGTTCTGGCCGTGATCCTCGGGAACATACAGCTTCTCCTCCACCAGTTGGATCATCTCAGCCCGGATGAGATTCGTGAGCGGTTGAGGACCATTGAACGCTCCTCAAAGGATGGTGCAGAGACCGTCCGCCGGATACAGGAATTTACAGGGGTGAGAAGAGATAAAGAATTTACTTCACTCTCCCTCAATGATATCGTCGAGGAAGTCGTTACCGTTACCCAGCCCCGCTGGAAAGACCAGCCGCAAAAGAAAGGGATACAGATCGAATTAATCAAGAAGTTAGAGGATATCCCTCTGATCATGGGAAATCCGCCAGAGTTGAAGGAGGTATTGACCAATATTATTTTCAATGCCGTGGATGCGATACCCGAGGGTGGGAAGATCACCATCTCGACACAAGCTCAAACGGATGACTGGATGGAGATGAGGGTTATGGATACGGGGATCGGAATGACGGAAGAAGTTAAGAAGAGGATTTTCGATCCATTCTTCACCACTAAAGGAGTGACCAATTCCGGGTTGGGGATGAGCGTCTCCTATGGGATTGTGAGGCGCCATGGAGGAGAGATCTTGGTGGAGAGTGAACCCGGGAAGGGAACCACCTTCATTATTCATCTGCCGATTGGTTACGGGGAGGAAAAACCCGAGGAGAAGGTATTCAAACCTGTTAAAGAGGCGTGTTCAGCAAAGATCCTGGTGATCGACGACGAGGATTCTGTCCGGGACATCCTCTCTCGGATGTTGAAGGCCAAAGGTCATCAGGTTGTGGTTGCTTCCGATGGGGAGGAGGGAATTGAACGATTCAAAAATGAAAAATTTGATCTGGTCTTCACCGACCTCGGGATGCCAAAAATATCGGGATGGGAAGTGGGCAAGGCCATCAAAGGGATGAATCCGAAAGTACCCGTCGCCATGATCACCGGATGGGGAATAGAGTTGACTAGAGGGAAGATGAGTGAAAACGGGATCGATCTCATCGTCTCCAAACCCTTCAACTTTGACCGGGTGATTCAGTTGGTCTCTGAAGCCATGGAGTTGAAGGAGAAGATGTAACTCCACAATTACCAAATCCCAAGCTCCAATAATCAAATAATAACCAAAAATCCAATGACCGAAATTTAAAAAAGACCCTTTTGATAGCTATTTTGCTGTTTTGGGTATTGGTTATTGGAGCTTATTTGGGCTTTGGAATTTGGTTATTGGGATTTTAAATGTACGATGCAATCGAATTGGCTGAAAAGATAAGAGAAGTCATTGAATCCGGAGAGAAAAGAAAGTACTATCGATTCCGTCCTGCCCCTTTTTATGGAGGAATTGCTACTGCGGACTGTGTGGGATGTTGCTTAAGATGCCTCTTTTGCTGGTCCTGGCATATCCTCCTTCAACCCGAAAAGGTTGGGCGGTTCTATTCACCGGAGGAGGTGGCCCGAAATCTCACCTCCATCGTCAGGAAGAAGGGATTTCATCAAGTCCGGATAAGCGGCAACGAACCCACCCTTCATCGTTCTCACCTCCTAAAAGTCCTCGAACTCGTCCCCAAAGAAATTCGTTTCATCCTGGAAACCAATGGGATCTTGATCGGCTATGATCCTTCATATGCAAAAGACCTTTCCCGTTTCCCTCATCTCTATGTTCGGGTAAGCCTAAAAGGAGCCTCCTCCGAGGATTTTTCACGATTAACCCAGACAAAGCCCGAAGGATTCGATTACCAATTGAAAGCATTGGAACACCTGGTGGAGGAAGGGGTGGATTGTTTCCCTGCAGTGATGGCGAATTTTTCTTCACAGGAGGAGATAAAGAAGTTGAGGCAGAGATTAAAGGGGATCCGATCCGATTTCGAAGACTTCGAAGAAGAAGAATTGATCCTCTACCCCTTTGTTTTAGACCATATCCAGAAAGCAGGTTTGGAATGGACTGGTGGCTGCATACCTGGATAGCTCAATAATAACCAATTTCCAAGCACCAATCACAAATCGTGACCGTGTCGCGTATCACGTGTCCGGAAACGGATAACGGACACGAATTCTTTAGGGATTTGGTTATTGAAATTTGAATTATAACCATCGCCAGAGAGCAATAATAAAAGTAATTAAGAAGACGAAAATCAGATTCATATAAGCCATGAAATAAAAAACTTTTTCGTGACCAAGTTTTTCAACTTTTGTTTCGAAAGGAACCAGTTCCCCCACGACAGGCATTTTCAATATTTTGTCCTCACCATGGGGCGCAGTCTTGAGAATATCTGTTAGGTCATCGCCTGCATGATGTTTTTTGAAATGGGATCCTCCTTTCCAAACCTTACTTAAGCATACATCATAGACCTTACCCTTGTAAGCGAAGTAGGATGGTCTGTTCTCTACACCGTCAAAATATCGGAGATCATCAAAAGTCATTCTGGTCTTGAGCTGCGTTGAAATCTGAGCCCTCTGTTTCCTAATTCTGGGTCCGATGACGAAAGTGACCACAGCAGCTGAAGCCGCCATGATCAGGAATAGGATTATCTTAACGCTTAATAAAATTCCAAATCTCGTGGTATAGAGCATTTTCCAAGCTGGAATTCGGGAAATGGTCAAGAGTATTCCCGTGATCGCCATGATGATGATTCCAACCCAGCCGAGGATCAATTCACCCTTGGGTAGCCCTTTGGCCGCATAAGCTGGCTTCAGGAAGATATGGACATAAAAGATGGTTCCGAACCAGGCAATGGCAGTCAGTAGATGGAGATAACCGATGATCAAACGAACTGCTTTTTGAATAGGATGGAGAGGGCGATACGTGCCTTTGCTTTTTAGATCTTCTTTGTAGTCTTCACCGGCTTTTGTCAATCGACTTCCCCCAGTGACATCAACATGACATTTCAGACAATCCAGTCCTGTCTGCTCAGCATATTCAGTAGTAGAATATGTGAGAGAAGGGATAAAGGGGAAAAATAAAAAAAACAGGATCAAAAAAAACTTCTTAGAAAGGTTTTGCATAGGACTAACAATATATGAAAAAATGAGTTCATAATCAACACGAACTCTATCGCTCTGCTTCTTTCCAATCCCTTACCTCATTCCCGTTTCTCCAGCTGTCGGGGATATTCGGTAAGGATAGTTGATCCTTTTGACCTTACCACCACTGTATCTTCAACCCGAACACCCCAGGGACCTGTGTAGAGTCCACAATTACCTACTGCGATGACCATATTCGCCTCTAAAGGGGGCGGTTCCTTCTCGCCGTGGAAGAAGGCATGGCCAGGTGGTAGGGGCGACTCTTCAAATTCGATTCCCACACCATGAATGGGTGGTCCAAAGATATGGCCGCTATGTCCCCCTTCTTTGATTAAACCATGAAGAGTCTGTTCTAATTCGACCATCCCAACTCCAGCTTTAACCTTGGCGATCGTAGATTGTTGGGCTTTCAGATACAGGTCATAAGCTGCTTGCTGCTCAGCGGTTGGCTTACCAACGCACACCGTTCGGCAAATATCAGCACTGTAACCGTTAACGATAGGGTGGAGATCAATCATGACTAAATCGCCTGTTTTCAATTTACGAAGTGTTGGTAAACCGTGGGCGATATTTGTGCGTGGGCCAGAGGAGACATAAGTACGCCAGAATGCTTCGGCGCCTGCTCGTCTCATAGCATATTCTGCCTTAGCCGCTACCTGGCTTTCTGTGACACCAGATTTTACAGCCGCCACGACTGCTTTCATTCCCTTTACAGCCACTTTTGCTGCGACTTTAATGCGCTTGATCTCCTCCTTATCCTTGACGATACGCAACTCGGACAGAAGATAGGTACAGTCTTTGACGTTTATACCAGTTGGTTTCGCATGGGGATGGGTAAGCATGCCCATCATGGATTGTGTGAGATAAGTGTACTCCAAACCTACAGCACCCTCCTGGATACCAAAATGTTTAAAGTTATGGGCGATGGAATGGATCATCCCAACTTCGTCATCAAAACCAACGATATGATCAAAAGAAACAAGTTGTTTTACATCATCCACATCTGTTTGAGGAACGCCCAAAGCGACCTTTCCATCCTGTGTGATCATGGCATAGGAACACAGGCGCCCATCTCCTGTGAGGTAAAACATATTAGCCGGCTTGGTGAGCAATAGAACGTTAAGTCCAGCTTCTTTCATCAGTTGGCTGCATCTCTTCAGACGATTTTGATAGGGTTGAGTGGCCATGTTTCATACCTCCTTATAATTCCCCCACCTCCCTTTTACTAAAGGGGGGTGGATTTTTTTTATAAACAATACCACAGAAATGTAGGGGAGCCCCTCAGTGGGCTCCCTAATTGGGCGGCCACAGAGGGCTGCCCCTACAAAATCTTTTTTTCATAGGGTACCCACCTTTTTAATCAGTTCTAAGAACCCGCAATAATAGTCGGAATACTTCTGATCAGGAGAGTATCTTCCTGCTTCACCTCGCAGATTTGACAAACTTTTCCCCTCACCCTTGCCCTCTCCCCCAAGAGGCTATGTCGCAATCCCATTTTGTCATTGCGAGCGACCGTCGTGAGCGTGGCAATCTTTTTATTTTCGATGCATTATGAGATTGCTTCAGTCGTTTCACTCCTTCGCAATAACATTGCGACACAGTCTCCAAGGGGAGAGGATTAAAGTGAGGTGGATTATTACTTCTTCTTAAATTTCTCACGCATTTCTGCTGCCATTTCTTTGATCTCTGTCAAATCCCTCTGCATCTCACTCCAGCCATACCAGAGTGCATAATCTGGGTTGGCGTGAAAGGATCCTTGGAATGTCCTCATTCGATGTTCGAGAAACATGACAAAAAGTTTCTGCTCAATCACTGTTGGTGCATCATGGAAGGTGAGCAAATCTGGAAATGGGTGAGCATAGTTTTTCGGCTTGGGAAGGAGGCCGTCTTTGTACAGACCAGCCACTGTGAGAATTGCCTCAGCCATCAAACGGTCCGCTTCTTTGATCATTTGATTACCCTTTGCCAGCTCTCCCTTGGCGAAGTTAACAGAATGGCATCGGTTACAGGTTTTGATCATCTTATCCCGTTCTTTTTGCCAATCCTCCTGGGTAAGCCGTGCCACATCCGCTGCTTTCACAACATCCAGTCGTCCAGTAGGTTTTCCGTCTGGATCGAGCACACCCAGGGCCTGAAGGATGGTCGCACGGTCAGCCGCCCATTGCTTGTCATCAGGCATCGGAAGCCGTACCGCAAGGAATCCCCATGCTGTTCGGACGGCATGGTTGCCTCCTTGCATATGACATGTCTGGCAGGTCGGTGCGGCAGCGGTTGGGGGAAGCGTCTTGTTTTGCTTCAACAGGTAACGAACCCCATGTTTTGAACCTGAATACATCTCCCATTGGGGATGGTCAAATCCCATATGGCAGGTCTGGCAGGCCTGAGGCTGTTTCGCCTCTTGAACTGAGAAAGTATGTCGCGTATGGCAGGCATCGCATGAAGCGATACCAAAGCCTGGTCCGCTCTTTTTTAATTCTCTTATCTCTGCTTCGGTCTTGAGGCCGATCTTGTGACAACCTCCACACCCCTTCATCCCTTCCATCAGGGCCATGGGTTGCCAATGGGCTGTTGGCATTGCTTTCATGGCTGCCCATGCTGCAGCATGCTTTCCATTTTTAAATTGTTTCACCCTCGCTTCATGGCAGGATGCACAGGTATCGGGTGTTGGAATTTTAACTTTTGCCACATCCTGGGCTGATTTGTGTTGATTCCCATGGCATTCTGAACAGCCGATCTTATTCTGATTGTGCTTGCTCAGTTGCCAGTCAGTAACAATATTAGGTGTGACCTTCTTATGGCACTCCACACAAACCTGGCTAAAGGCCATGGTGGAGACTAAAAAGATACACCCCAAAATCATAAGTAAGGACCGAATTGCGATCAATCGCATCTTAAACCTCCTTTTCCGTAGGATTGATTAATGTTTTTCAATGACAATGATATTTTTCATATCTCCACAATTCATTATCACCCCCTTTCAAATCTCTTCCCTTTCGCTGAATGAGAAATTATTCAATTCTATTTTACTTAGAGAGAGGGAGAGTTGGAAGAAAAATATTTCTTTCGCCTCTTTCTGAAAATCTTGGATTCGAGGTGTTTTTATCTTTCCACAAAAGCGATCTTCTCAGCGCACTCTTTCAAAAGATGGTAAGCGGAGCCCCCCTGTTTCAAAATCCTGATCATTAAATCTGGATTTAAGATTCTCACCCCAGCCATCACAGTCACTCCTCTTTTAAAGAAGGGATCAGGAATCATGCTGGCGGTTGGTCCGATGATAGCAGTTCGTTTGCCATTGGCGATTAAGGATAGGATGAGATCGATGGTATGATTGACAATGGCTGTGCCCGTGATGATCACTACGGTGGATTTCTCAAGGGCGCCTCTCATTTCGGATTCGGGTTTAAAATACTTCATCTCGTCTGGCCTGAGGGTTTGAGTATTCCTCTCAACAATAAAAAAGGGGTTTCCCATCATTTTCAAGCGACGGATATAAGGGCCGAAGGCACCGATTAAAGAGACAGTCTCATGGGGTTGTATTTTTAAGAGATCAAAGCCATCTTTGTCTTTGATAACTCGATACTCTCTCTTTTCTCCCGATTCGATAATCGATTGAGAGAGGGCATTAAGGGTAGCCACACCGATAGCACTCTTCAGAACATTGCGGTCGAGGGCATATTTAAGTATATCTGAAAATGGGCATCCCTCTAAATTCCCTGCCTGTGGCATCCGGGCTGCTGTAGTTGGACAGCAAACCGCCTCTGGTATTTCACCAATAGGAGTGAAGGCAACACCCGCGTGGCTGGTTGATAATTTTACTCCGGTAAAAAAGATACCGATCACTAAGTCATCGATCCGTATGTCTTGGAAAGGGACAGGGGACTTCTTTTTCAAAATTTCAATGGTTTCTAGGATGACAGACATTTTTTAGACCTTAAGTTCCAAGTTTCAAGCCCCAGGTTTTAGGGAAGGATTTTTCACTTTCAATAATAAACTTACAACCTACAACTTGAAACTTTTAAGCTTTTTTCAAGGCCAGTTTGAGGATATTGATGATGTAAATGAGAACTCCCACAAAGAATCCAATGCCTGCAAAGAAAACCCCCATGAACCAGGGTCTCATAAAGCTCTGGACCGTAAGGAACTCCATTCCTAATCCCCGCTGCATATAGGACTGAATCACCCCTGCTACTCCAAAGGATAATCCTATGACTGTCATGCCGATGGTTGTGATCCAGAAGACCCAGAATCCTCTCTTTTGATTAAATTGTTCTAAACCTTTCAATTTGGGCAAGGCATAATAGATCGTTGTGATGATGAGCATGGCATAGGCACCAAAGAAAGCCATATGGCCATGAGAGGTCGTGACCTGTGTCCCATGGGTCCACCGGTTGACTTGAGGAAGGGTATGGATCATTCCCAAAACCCCTGCGCCAATAAAATGGAAGATAGCACAGCCTACCGCCCAATAGAGAGCCAATCGATTGGTTACCTCGAGCTTACGGTGTCTCACATGATTGAGGGTATCAAAGACCATAAATAAGATTGGAAGGGGTTCAAGGGCGTTGAAGATTCCTCCCCACCAGAGCCAATAATTTGGTGTCCCAATCCAGTAGTAATGGTGACCCGTACCAATGATCCCTGTGATTAGCACCAGTGCGACTTCCACATAGAGCCATTTCTCAATGACTAAGCGATCAACACCCGTGAGTTTCAATAGGATGAAGGCCATGATGGAGGCAGCAATTAGTTCCCAGGCCCCTTCCACCCATAAGTGAATGACCCACCACCAGTAATAATAGTCAAGGGTGAGATTCTTAAAGAAGGGGATACCGAACAGCCACATGACGGCCAACATCACAATACCACCTAAAAGCATCCCTTGGATAGCAGTCCATTTCTTTGTCCGGATCATCGTGAGGAAGACATTGAAGATAAAGATCAGGGCCACGATCACAATAGCCCATTTCAACTCCACGGGTAATTCTAAGAGAGGC
>JBFMAE010000036.1:0-13685 GCA_040756085.1 Thermodesulfobacteriota bacterium
CTCCTGCCGAGGAACAAAAGCAAGTGGAGAGGGGATGATTACAGCCCAGGCCAATGATCGTGGTCTTCTTTCTCTTCTCAAGAAAATAGACATCGGTGTATTCTCCCCCTACAAAAACCTTTTCGATGATGGAGATCGCTTCGATATCGCAGGGTCTAGCTCCAAAAAGAATCCTCTCCCTCTTTACCTCTTCCATGGAGGTCATCTGGTTTTGTTTCCCGGCCTTTTTATACAGAAACATGACTTCGGATTGGGGGAAGAATATTTCCTTCGCGGGTTTTTGAGGGTTAGGGTGTGTGAGATCCACTTCCGCGGATTGGTCAATCTTCTTGAAGACAGAGACTCCTTCTGCGAGTTGAACCGGTGCAAAGAGGTCGTATTCATCCATCAGGCTTTGTAAAAAGTGTCTAAGATCTTTTTTATCCAGCTTCAACTTCATTTGATAAATTCCTGCCGATCCTCAATTTCATAAGTAGAAAGGGGAGGGGAAGTCTCTGGATCGATTCCCGTCTCAAAGCGGAAGAGTTCTTTTATGTCCTGATTCAATTTCTGTGTGAGATAGGTGAGCCGAATTTCCATCGGACAGGCTCGTTCACAAGCACCGCAACCTGTGCACCTTCCTGTTTGATGATAGGCCCTCACTATGTGATAGAATTCAATGTCTGAAGGAGACAAACCCTTCTCAATCCACTTCGGATTCGAACTGTCGACAAAACATTCCGTACAGTAACACATGGGACAGACTTCCCGACAGGCATAGCATCGGATACAACGACTGGACTCTTTCTCAAAATATTTCCACCGTTCTTCTGAAGACTTTTTTTCAAACTCCTTGACCTCAGGATGTGTTTCTATAATGGAAATTTCTTCTACAGGATCTCCTACCAGTACATTCGCCAGCATGGGCGTTCGATGAATACATACCTGACAGGAAGAATAGAGAAAGTCATCCCGTTTCAGTGCTGTTTTAAAATCTTCGCCTTCCACAATGATCTGATCCCCTTGCTCATTGGCACGAAGTATTTCTCCTTTAACTGCTCTCTTCACCCTTCTTCGATCCACCATCCTGTGGCAGGGGACTCCAATTAAAAATAATTGATCCGGCTTGAACCTCTTTTCGAGGGAGAGGGCGATGATCGAACGGGTATCACATCCTTTGACCACGAGTCCCAGTTTAAATGAGCTGAATTTATGAAGATAGGTGGATAGGTTATTCTCACAGAAAGAATTCCAGATTAAACGATCCACCTCTTTAGGGGTTCTGATGAATATAGGCGTGGTTCGAAGGGGTAGGGTCCATTCACCAAAACCGATGACGAGGTCCACCGCTTTTTTTGAAAGGAGTTCTTTTGCCGTCTCTCTGATCTTGTCTTGAATTGCCTTTTGTCTTTGTTCCATAGCCAACGTTGATCTTCTTTCCAAAGTCGCTGGAAGGGTTCAAGCCTGCCTGCCGCAGGCAGGGATTCAAGGGTTCTAGGGTTCAAGTGTTTAAGATGTTTTTCCTTGAACCCTTGACCACTTGACCCCTTGAATCCTATTTTTTGACAAATCGCTTTGAGGGTCCTAATTTTTTAATATCTTGGGTGACTTCTTCAACGACCTGAGAAAATTTCCCTCCCTCTGCTGCAGAGACCCAGGAGAACTGGACCCGACCTTCTTCAAACCCAAGATATTCGAGGAACCGCTTCAGGGTTGCTGACTTTCTCCTTCCTATATAGTTTCCGCTGAGATAATGGCAATCCCCAGGATGGCAGCCAGACACTAATACTCCATCGATTCCGCTCTGAAGGGCCTTGAGGATAAAAAGAGGATTGATCCTCCCGGAGCAGGGGACCCGAATCACCCGAATGTTCGGGGGATACTGAATCCTCGATGTTCCGGCAAGATCTGCCCCAGCATAAGAACACCAGTTACAAAGGAAAGCTAAAATTTTGGGTTCCCAATTCATTTCCATTGCTGCATCTTTACAAAATAAATTCCTAATCCCTCCAACCCCCCTTTAGCAAAGGGGGGAGAGGGGGGATTTTTCATCCCAGAGCCAGCTCTGTGATCTGTGCAACCACCTCTGTGTTCGTGAAACCTTTCAAATCAACGGAGCCTGAACGGCAAGAGGCAGTGCAAGCACCACATCCTTTGCAAAGAGCTTTGTTAATTTGAGCTACCTGTTTTTCGCCTACGGTCGTTCTTTTCGTTAAGATCTCAATGGCTTTATATGGACAAACACTCTCACAGAGGCCACATCCGATGCACTTTTTTTCATCCACCTCGGAGATGGTGCCAATTGTCTCGAGATGCGTTTTTGAAAGGTAAGTCAAAGCACGGGCGACGGCCGCATTGGCTTGGGAAATGCTTTCTTCAATCGATTTTGGACTATGAGCGAGTCCAGCCAGAAAGATTCCCTCTGTTGCAAAGTCGACGGGTCTCAGTTTCATATGGGCTTCTAAAAAGAAACCATCCTCATTCAGAGGGACCTTCAACATCTTTGACAGACGTTCATTTTCAGAGGCAGGGACGATTCCTGGACTGAGCACTAAAAGATCGGTCTGGATGAGCAAATCATCATGGAGGATTGGTTCATGGACAACCACTTGGAGACCATCCCCTGTTTCCAGTCGGGGTTCTGTCTCTGGCTCGTAACGGATGAAGAGGACACCTGTCTCTCTTGCCTTTTCATAGTAGTCCTCTTTGAATCCATACGTTCGGATGTCCCGGTAGAGGATATAGACATTCGTCTCTGGAGCCAGGGCCTTCAGCCTTAAGGCATTCTTGATCGCTTCAGAACAGCAAATCCGACTGCAATAGGGTCTTTCGCCATTTCTCGATCCAATGCATTGGATCATGACCACATTTTTTAAGCCTTTTAATCTATCAGGAGAAAACGCTATCCTTTCCTCTAATTCTTTCTGGGTGATCACATGAGGTTCCTGGCCATAGAAGAATTCTCTGGGTCGATACTCCTCTGCACCCGTAGCCACGATGATAATTCCATGGTCGAGATCCTTCACCTCATGATCCATTCTGACCTGAGTCTTAAAATTTCCAACAAATCCCTCCACCTTTTCGATGGTTGTCTCAGTCATGAGATGGATTCGTGGATCCTTCTCCACTTCTTTGATCAGATGTTCTAAGTGGGTTTGGGCATCCATTCCCTCGAGCGTGAAATGAATTGTTCTTGCTTTTCCCCCGAAATGAGTTTCTTTTTCAACCAGATAGACTTCATAGCCAGCCTGGGCAATCTTCTGGGCAGCGGTCATCCCGGCCAAGCCTCCTCCAATCACTAAGGCCTTCTGATTCATCTCGACCGTCTGTGTCGGAAGGGGATCGAGGTGAGCCGCTTTGGCAATGGCCATTCTGACAAGATCCTTTGCCTTCTCGGTTGCCTCCTTGGGTTGAGTCATGTGGACCCAGGAGCACTGATCTCGAATATTGGCCATATCGAAGAGATAACGGTTAAGCCCTGCCTCACGGATGGTATCCTGGAAAAGGGGTTCGTGGGTTCGAGGCGTGCACGAGGCGACGACCACTCGGTTTAATTGATGCTCTTCGATCATCTTTTTGATCTGCTCTTGGGTGTCCTGAGAGCAGGTGTATAGGTTTCCCTCTGCATGGACAACATTCGGTAGGTTTTTAGCATATTCCACCACAGCCGGTACATCCACGACCCCTCCGATATTGATCCCGCAGTGACAGATGAAGGCTCCGATTCGGGGCCCTTGATAATTCACATTCTTTTCCGGAACATATTCCTTTTCGGTGACTAAAGTTCCTCTTGCCTCGGCAAGAAGAGAAGAAGCTTCTGCCGCCACAGCACTCGCCTGGGCAACGGTCTCAGGAACATCTTTCGGGCCGGAGAAGACACCACTGACGAAGATCCCTCCCCTCGATGTTTGGAGAGGAGAAAAGATGTAGGTTTTGGCAAAACCATATTCGTTGAGATCAATATTAAAAATATTTGCGATCTCCTGATGACTTCGTGTTGGTTCAAGGCCAACCGAGAGGACGACGAGGTCAAACTCCTCAGAGACCATCTCTCCCTCTTCGGTCTCATAATGGATAGTCAGGTGATGGGTCTTCGGATCCTCTTTGATATGGGAGACTCGGGATCGGATATAGCGAACTCCATATTCCTTTTTCGCCCTTTCGATGTACTTATCAAAATCCTTTCCATAAGCCCTCATATCCATGTAGAAGATGGTGGGTTTGATTTCCGGGGCATGTTCTTTCGCGATGACCGCTTCTTTGGTAGCGTACATACAGCAAACCGAGGAGCAATAACCTTTTCCAATGTGGGAATCTCTTGATCCCACGCATTGAATCCATGCCACTCTTCTGGGATGTTTCTGATCCGAAGGTCTCAGGATTTGGCCCTTGAAGGGTCCTGAGGCGGAAAGAAATCGCTCAAATTCGATGCTCGAAACGACATTGGGAAATCTTCCATAGCCATATTCGCTTTTCAAAGAAGGCTCAAACTCATCAAATCCTGGAGAGAGGATGATGGAACCGACCTCAATCTCCAACTGCTCATTCTTCATCCAATGATCAATGGCTTTTGCCTCACAAGCTTTAATACACTCCAGGCACTCCGAACATCCTCCGCATTGGAGGCAGCGCTCTGCCTCCTTGATCACATCCTCTTCTCTCAGACCGAGGTTCACTTCATTAAAATTTCTTCTTTCCTTCAAAGGCAGGGCGGTCATCGAAGCTCTCTCTCGATACTCCACGCCATCGATATCAATCTTGATGTAGTCTTCCTGAGGTCCTTCAACCTCCCTACCAACCCTCAGGTCTTCACCTCTTAGATATCGGTCGATGGAGATGGCTGCTTTTCTTCCAGCCCCCATGGCATCGATATAAGTCTGAGGTCCGGTCACCACATCCCCCCCAGCGAAAATACCTTTCACACTGGTCTCGAGGGTGAGGGGATCCGCTTCAATTCCTCCCCAACGAGTCGTCTTGATTCCGTCCTTTTTATTGAGGAAAGAAAGGTCAGAGGATTGGCTGATGGCTGGAATAATCGTATCCGCTTCGATGATGAATTCTGATCCAGGAATGGGCACTGGTCTGGGTCGGCCGGATTCATCGAGATCGCCCAACTCCATTCGGCAGCATTCCATCCCTCGTATCTCACCCTTCTCAATCAACAATCGGGTTGGAGCAGTGAGGTATTCAATCTTAATCCCTTCATGTTCTGCCTCTTCAATCTCCTCCTCCTGGGCAGGCATTTCACTGCGGGTACGGCGGTACGCAATGGTCACTTCCTTCGATTCCAGACGCAACGCTGTTCTGGCCGCATCGATGGCTGCATTTCCTCCTCCGACAACAACCACTTTTTCGCCTATCTTGACCGATTCTCCCAGTGCCACCTTCCTCAGAAAGTCGACCGCATGGAGGATGCCTCGAGCCTCTTCTCCCTCAAGCCCGAGCTTTCGGCTTTTATGGGCACCTGTGGCAATAAAGATGGCATCATAACCTTGAGCCTTGAGTTCTTGAAGGGGAAGGTTTGGGCCGATAGGTGTATTGAGCTTCAGCTCAATACCCATGCGAATAAGGTAACCGATCTCTTTATTAAGGACATTTCGAGGTAACCGATATTCAGGGATTCCAACGGCGAGCATCCCCCCTGCCACGGGAAGGACTTCGAAGATTGTCACATCATAACCCATCTTTCGGAGATCATAGGCAGCGAGCAAGCCTGCAGGACCTGCACCCACAATCGCAACCTTCTTACCATTTTCTTCGGGAACAGAAAGATCGGTCTTATCTTCTTTCTCATAGTCTGAAACAAATCGCTTCAGGCCGTCAATGGCGATAGACCCTTCTACTCGGTTTTGAGTCGTGCCGACATCTTTTCTTCGACAAACCGATTCACAGGGATGAGTACAGATGCGACCGGTAATGCCTGGAAATGGATTTTTTTGCCTGACCAGGGCTAAGGCCTCTTCAAATTTACCAACCGAAATGAGAGCGATATACCCTTGGGCATTGACATGGATCGGGCAGGTTGCACGGCAGGGAGGAGTTCCCTTCTTTTCAATACCATAAGCACTTGGCATGGCCTGGGCGAAGAGCTGATAAATGGCGGCCCGTGTGACGAGACCCTGCTCGTAATCATTAGGGATCTTGACCGGACAGACCTTTACACAATCTCCGCATGCCTTACAGTCTTCAATCGTCACATAGCGGGCCTTCTTTTGAATCCGAACCTTAAAATTTCCTGGAGCTCCTTCGACTTTCTCAACTTTTGCATTGGTCAGGATCTGAATATTCCGGTGTCTCCCTGCATCCACCAATTTAGGAGACATGATGCACATGGAGCAGTCGTTGGTAGGGAAGGTCTTATCCAATTGCGCCATGGTCCCACCAATGCTCAGATTCTTTTCTAAGAGGTAGACCTTAAAACCCGATTCAGCGAGGTCTAAGGAGGTCTGGATTCCTCCTATGCCTGCGCCGACGACCAATACGGCTCCAATCGGATTCTTGGAGGATTGGCTCATCTCAATCCGCTCTCCTGTTGACCTTCTTCAGCAATTCCGTTGGCCTCACACGGTTCATCTTCATTCCCAGTTCGTCGGGCTCGATCCCCAAAGCCAGACCCAGGAGTTGTGGATAGAAGAGGACCGGCAGTTTATATTCTTTCTGATAGACCTTTTCAATTTTACGCTGATTCCCTTCATACATCACGTTACAGAAGGGGCAGATGAGAACCATGGCATCCACCGGATGGGTACGGATATGTTCCAGCTTTCTTTGAGCCATGGCCAGAGCAACCTGCTCGTCGATGGCCAAAACCCCTCCACCGCAACACTGAAGTTTGTCTTCATAGTGAATGGAATGGGCTCCCGTGACGTTGATCATCTCATCCAGGCTTTTTGGATCTTCAGGGTCCTCGGTCTTGCCATAGATGGTCGAGGGTTTGGTATAGTGACAGCCATAATGGGGTGCAACATGAAGGGAGGAGAGATCGACCTCAACCTTCTCTGCAATCTTCTTCCTTCCCACTTCCTGTTGAAGGACCCGAGTGAAATGGGTGACTCGAACCCCCCCTTCATAATGCATTCCCAGCCACTGGGAGAGGTCTTCATTGATCCGTTTTCGGAGTGATTCGTCCTCTTGGATCTCATGATTGGCCTCGGTGAGTGCGCCGCAACAAGCGCTGCAGAGGGTACAGACCGGGAGGCCTTTTCCTTCGGCAAGGGCCAGATTGCGGGCCGCCATCAGGAGATAGGCATAACGGTTGACCGATTTGATGGGATAACCGCAGCAGCTGAAATCAGGGATGTCGAGAATCTGTAGTCCCAGCGTTTCCGCCACTTTCCTGGCGGAGACCTCATAATTCAAGGCCCTGACAGGGACAGTGCACCCCAGAAAGAGGGTATATTGAGAAGGAGGATAATCCTCCGGTCTATTCTTCACGATCGAACCCCAGTCTTTCGAAAATCTTCTTCACATCTTCGGTCCTCCCTTGAAGAAGGGGAAGGCCTGATTCCTTACGCTTTTCATTCTCAAAATCGGTCACCTCTAAGAGACGGCCGAAAGAGGAGAGAAGATCCAGTTGAGCCTTCATGGAGGAAGGAAGATATCCTTCCCTCACGGCGATATTCTTAATTGCATTCATCAACTCAGGGATTTTGACATGTTGTGGGCATCTTTCATAACAAGTGTAACAGGAAGAACATAACCAGATGAATTGACTGGAAAGAACCTCTTTTTTCATACCCAGGATCGCCATACGAATGATTCTTCTTGGATTATAACGGTCCGTAACCTCCCTAACAGGGCACCCCCCCGTACAGGTGCCACAGGAGAAGCATTTCTTTATGTTTTCTCCTCCTGGCTCGGATGCAATGAGAAATTTAAAATGGGAATCGAGATTCTTAGAATCGATCATAAAGACATCAACCTTATTTACCCCGTTAGAAATAATGCCCCGCTGCTCCCTCCGGGCCAGAGGCCCTCTGGGCCGGCGGCTGCAGCGGGGTTACATTTCATAATAATTCCGGCGTTGTTTAATGCCCCACTGGAATTTCTAACGGGGTTTACTTTATAAAAAAATATAAAACATAGCCCCCTTTTTCAATGAGAGGGCCATATCATATCTCTGATCTCTTTTTTATTCTTTAATCTTTTTTACACGAACGATCTCGGATTTGATAAATTCCTTGAGACCCTCACCCTTCATTAAATTTATAAGCTCCTCCTCAAGATTGGAAGGAATGATTTTGCATATCCATCCCTTTTCATAAGGGCTTTCATTGATTAATTCAGGAGTCTCGTCGAGTTCCTGATTGGAGGATTCCACTTTTCCAGAGACCGGAGCGTAAACCCTTCCCACCCATTTTCCTGATTCCATGGAACCACAAGGTTTTCCCTGTTCAACCATTCTGCCTGGAGATGGCAATTCAACATAGACGATCTGACCAGCCAATTTTTGGGCGAAGTCACTTGTGCCCATAATCACAATATTTCCTTCGACTTTAGCCCAGAAATGCTCTTTATGATAGTACAAATCGTCCGGAAAAAAATATCCTTCGATCTCCATTTTTCGATTTCTCCTTTCTTTTTTTTATTGGCTATATACAATAAAAACAATAGAATAACAAGTATTTTTTTAAACTTCTCCTTGACAAAAATATTCATTGGTGGTAATGAATGTAACAAAAATCACAAATAATTTGGATTATAAAAAGGAGGAGCATTTTTATGACAATCAGCAAATGGATGCATGCAGGAACGGTTCTGAAAATGATGGCCATGCATTACCCAGATAAGGAAGGGGCAGCAGACAAGTTTCGGAGGTTGACCTTCAAACAGTGGAATGAGAGAAGTTGCCGCTTAGCCAATACATTAAGTGAATTGGGGGTAAAAAAGGGAGATCGGTTTGCCATATTGGCCTATAATTCTCTTGAATGGTTAGAAATCTATGCGGCCGCTACAAAAGGTGGTCAAATCTGTGTTCCAATTATGTTCCGCCTTGCACCTCCTGAAATGGAATATGTCACCAACCATTCGGAATGTAAGGCCTTTTTAGTCGCAAAGGAGTTTGTTCCGATAGTCAATTCCATTCGCAGTAAACTTCCTACTGTCCCACCAGAAAACTATGTTTACTGGGGAGATGATAAGACCCCAGAAGGTTATCAGTCCTACGAATCCCTTATGGCAAAGGCTTCACCTGAGGAACCCGATGTTATTGTCGATGGAGAGGATGTCTGGGTTTTCATGTATACCTCAGGAACGACGGGCAAACCTAAAGGGGTGGTTCGAACCCACGAAAGCAATCTCGGTCAGTATCTGTTGAGCGATCTCTGTATGGGCGTCAGGCCGGATGATTGCGTTATGCTCGTCATGCCTATGTGTCATGTCAACTCAATTTTTTATTCATTTGCTTATACCTACGTAAGTGCAAAGTGCTTCGTCTATAACATGGTCAGCTTTGATCCGGTTGACTTATTGAAGACCATTGAAAAGGAGAGGATCACCTTTACCTCCCTTGTCCCCACCCACTACATTATGATGCTGGCTCTCCCCGATGAAGTGAAAAAGAGCATTGACGTCAGTTCGATCCGACAACTTTTGATCTCCTCCGCACCCGCCCGGAAAGATACCAAATTGGCCATCATGGAATATTTCAAGAATGCAGAACTCTGGGAGGCCTATGGTTCAACTGAAGCAGGGCTCGTGACACTGCTCAGGCCTGAGGAGCAATTTAAGAAATTGGGGTCCATCGGAAGGGAGATCTGGGGGACAGATCGAATAAAGATTTTAGACGAGAATGGGAAGGAAGTCCCAAGAGGTCAGGTGGGAGAACTTTATTCTCGAACCCCTCATGTTTTTAAGGAGTATTGGAAAGACCCCGAAAAGACCAAATCGGTCTTCCAGGGGGAATGGTTCTCGGCAGGAGATATGGCCTATCAGGATGAGGATGGATATTTTACCCTGGTGGATCGGAAGGCGAACATGATCATCACCGGAGGGGAGAATGTCTTTCCCTCAGAGGTAGAAAATGTTTTGGGATCCCACCCCGCCGTCAAATATGTGGCAGTGATTGGAATTCCCCATGAGAAATGGGGAGAATCGGTGAAGGCTGTAGTAACCTTACATCAAGGAAAAACAGCTAACGAGAAAGAACTCATCGACCATTGCAGAGGAAAGATTGCAGGATATAAGATTCCGAAATCAGTCGATTTCATCAAGGACGAAGAGATGCCTATGACCCCGACGGGAAAGATCCTTCACCGGATCTTAAGGGAGAGATACGGAAAATGGAGCGATATGAAGTAAGGTTTTTCTAACAGGGATGACCGAAGGGATTTATAAAGCAATGATGGGGGCGGGTCTCAAACCCGCCCCCATCATTTTAATTCCCTGCCCCTGAGGTAATGAAGGAGGGGTAATTTTTTCTTGCAAAAAACATCATAATGGGCTATTTATATTAAATCCAAGGGGGTCTAAGACTTCCTTGGTTTCATTTTATTAGACAGCTTGCCTTGTCTATCGCAGGCAGGCGAAGACAGAGATAAAATAAAGAGGAGCTTTACATGTTGAGAGGTTTAAAATGGAGATTAATCTTTTATGCGACGATCTCTGCCTTCGCCATTCTCCTCCTCTTGCCAACACTGACCTCCCAATTACCCATGTGGTTTAATAAAGTCATCCCCTCCGAAAAAATTCGTCTGGGCCTCGATTTACAGGGAGGAATGCATCTTGTCCTCGAAGTTGAGGCAGAGAAGGCTGTCGAAAGTTATGTGGAACGGATTAAAAATAACCTGAAAGAAGACCTGAAGGATAAAGGCGTTCCAGTTGGAAAACTGGAGAGGGAAAAGACCGATCGGATCATCCTGGAGGTCTCAGGAGAGAAGGGAAAGTGGGAGAAAATCCTGAGCAGCCGTTATTCGATGATGCAGGAACTTTCAACCTCCTCGCTGGAAAAGGGGATATGGAGGGTCGCACTCGTTCTGGATAGCAGACAGGCGGATCAGATAAAGAGAAACGGCATTGACCAGGCTCTGGAGACCATCCGGAATCGGATCGATCAATTTGGTGTGTCCGAACCCGAAATCACCCTTCAGGGTACGGATCGAATTTTAATTCAACTTCCCGGTATCAAAGATCCTCAGAGGGCGATCAACCTTATCGGACAGACGGCCTTACTGGAATTCAAGCTGGTGGATGATGAAACAGACATTGAAGAAGCGCTGAAAGGGAATATCCCCGAAGGAGATATCATCCTCTATCAAAGGATTGTGGACCCAAAGACAGGAGGGGTCAAGAAGGTTCCCTATCTATTGAAAGAGAAGACCATGATGACCGGTGAGGTTCTGAAAGATGCCCGGGTGGCGCTCGATTCTCAATTTCACGAACCCTATGTGGCCCTGGAGTTTGACGATATTGGAGCCAAACTGTTTGAACAGATTACCGGTGCGAATGTGAAAAAGAGGTTGGCCATCATTCTGGACAACAATGTCTATTCAGCGCCCGTCATCCAGGAGAGGATCGCCGGAGGAAGGGCACAGATCACCGGCCGTTTCGATACGAAAGAGGCCAGTGATTTAGCCATCGTCCTCAGAGCAGGTGCACTGCCCGCACCCGTCAAGATCATCGAGGAGAGGACCGTGGGCCCCTCGCTCGGTCAGGATTCCATCCGAAAGGGGATACTCTCCACGTTGATCAGTGCGGTCCTGGTCGTTCTGTTCATGATCTTCTACTATCGGATCTCAGGGGTGATTGCGGATATCGCTCTCCTCCTTAATCTTATACTGATCTTAGCCACTCTCGCTCTTTTCCGGGCAACCCTCACCCTTCCGGGTATCGCCGGTTTGGTCCTTTCCATCGGGATGGCCGTCGATGCCAATGTCTTGATTCACGAAAGGATCAAAGAGGAGCTGAGATGGGGAAAGACACCCCGGGCGGCGATAGATCAGGGGTATCACCGGGCCTTCGTCACCATCATCGATTCGAATCTGACCACACTGATTGCAGGGGTCCTTCTTTATCAGTTTGGGACGGGTCCGGTGAGAGGATTTGCTGTCACGTTATGCATCGGAATTTTGGCGAACATCTTTACCGCTGTCTATGTCACGAGATGGGTCTTCGATTTTCTCACCCTGAAGGCGGGGGTGAAACGACTCAGTATTTAACCTTTGAGGTGAGCCTGTTTTATGGAATTGATCCGGCCGGATACACGTTTTGACTTTATCGGGAAGAAAAAATATACGATCTGGATTTCAACTGTCGCCCTTCTTTTAAGTCTCGGTTCCATCTTCTTCCATGGTGGGTTGAAATACGGGGTTGATTTTGCAGGGGGCATACTCTTACAGATCAGATTTTCAAAGGGAGTAGATATTTCCGAAGTCCGAAATGCCTCGGAGGCCATGGGTTCAAAAGATGCGAATGTTCAGGCATTCGGGGGGGAGAATGAGTTTTTAATCCGTATCGAAAAGAGCTCGATTGATTTAGAAGAGATGTCAAAAAAGATTCAGACTTCCCTTCAGGAGCAATTCAAAGACCAGGCTTTGGAGATTCGAAGGGCGGAGGTCGTGGGTCCAAAAGTTGGCAAGGATTTAAAGAAAAAAGCACTCTGGGCTGTTGGTCTTGCCTTCTTAGGAATGTTGATCTATGTATCATGGAGGTTTAAGGAGGTGGCTTACGGTCTTGGCGGGATTGTGGCCTTAGTCCACGATGTCATTGTGACCTATGGCGCTCTCTCCATTGCCAATCTGGAATATTCTTTAACCGTTCTGGCTGTCATCCTGACCATCATCGGGTTTTCGATTAATGATACCATCGTCATCTTTGACCGTGTCAGAGAGAATGTCAAGAAGATGAGAAAGGATAGCCTTGAGACGGTCTTCAATGTCAGTATTAACGAAACCCTCGGAAGGACCATTCTCACTTCTGGGACAGTAATGATGGTAGTCCTCATCCTCTTCTTCTTCGGAGGGCCGGTCATTCATGATTTCGCTTTCACCCTCATCGTCGGTTTAATCTCTGGAACTTATTCGACGGTTTATATTGCAAGCCCGGTGGTAATATTATGGGAACAGCGTATTTCAAAACGGAAAAAAGGAAGACGGTAATATCTTGACACAGTCTCAGGGAATATTTTAGATTTTATCATTAAATATTGGAAGGAACAGAATGAGGACCTATCAGGCTAAAAAAGAGGAATTGGACCATCGGTGGTACCTGGTGAATGCGGAGGGGAAGATCCTGGGTCGATTGGCCACGGAATTGGCGAAGATATTGAGAGGAAAGAATAAACCAACGTTCACCCCCCATCTCGATACAGGCGATTTCGTTGTCGTTGTTAACGCCGGGAAAGTTGTTTTGACTGGAAGGAAGATGAAAGACAAGATCTATTATCGTCATACCGGTTATCCCGGCGGGATTATGGAGACGAGTGCTGAAAAGATTCTGGCAAAAAAGCCGACGGAGATGATCCGGATGGCGGTAAAAGGGATGCTTCCAAAAAACAGTTTGGGCCGGCAGATGCTTCGAAAACTGAAAATCTATGCAGGGCCGAATCATCCTCACGAAGCCCAAAAACCTGTTCCACTTGAACTATAAAAGGAGAGAAAGATCGTGACAGAACCTATTTATGCCACAGGTAAAAGAAAGACATCCATCGCAAGGGTATGGCTTGAACCAGGAGAAGGGAAATTTATCGTGAATGAGAGGGCGATAAAAGA
>JBFMAE010000037.1:0-4544 GCA_040756085.1 Thermodesulfobacteriota bacterium
GGTGGCTGGGCGATTCTTCTTCATCAAGATGGGAGTGAGAAAAACATCTTGAACTCCTATCTTTAAGACCCCTTCCATCACATAGTCAAAGAACTGAGGGTTCATATCATCGATATTCGTTTCGATGACCGTAACCCTTTCTCTTCCGGAATTCGCTTCCGAGGTTCCGATGATCAAACGCAGGAGGTTGGGATGTGGAAGGTCATCCCGGCCTGCCCCATATCCAACCTTCTCAACATTCATCAAAGGCATTGGGCCAAATTCAGAACCGAGGGTGGTCAGAATAGCCGCCCCGGTAGGTGTGAGAAGTTCCCTTCTCACACCTGATGAATAGATGGGGCTCCCTTTCATCAACGATAGGGTGGCAGGTGCAGGAACAGGAAGGATGCCATGTTCACATTTTACAAAGCCCGTTCCGACATTGACCCGTGAGACATGGATCTTATCGATTCCCATTTGGCAAAGCCCCCAGACAGCTCCAACAATATCGACTAGGGAATCCAGCCCTCCCAATTCATGAAAGTGGATTTCTTCCGGTGGTTTTCGATGAATCTTCGCCTCTACTGAAGCGATCCGTTGAAAGATCTCCTTGCTCTTTTCCTTCACTCCGGGCTCTAAAAGACTTCTATCGATGATGCTCACTATTTCTTTTAACTTGCGATGCGATTTTTTTTCACTCTTTCCTCCCACGATGGCCTGAGTCCCGGAAATTCCCCCTCTGAGCACTTCCCTCACTTTTAAACCAAGCCCGGGGACTCGGAGTTTCTTTAGCTCCTCTCTCAACAAGCGTTGGCTCAATCCCGCATCGATCATTGAGCCGAGGATCATATCTCCACTGGCTCCAGAAAAACAATCAAAATAAGCGATCCGCATTTTAAGCTCCAAGAATGATGATTCCTAAATGGGTAGCCGCAGGCTTTAGCCTGCGTTCCTAAATCACGTAACTTAAAAGTTGCGGCTACAAAATTAATTTTTTAATCATTATCTAAAAGAAAAAAATTAAAATCAAATAAAATTTCCCCCTACTCATCCAGACGATCAGGCTTCTTTAAGGTTCCCAGTCAGCCAGAAAAATATTGAACTCACCGGGACGCTTTGCATTTCGATTGGAGACGAAGACAAGCTTCTTTCCATCTGGGCTGAACATGGGGAAGGAATCAAACCCTGAATGAAAAGTGATTCGCTCAAGTCCTGTCCCGTCCAGATGGATGAGGTAGAGGTTGAAATTCCGGCCTTCCGGATGATGGAGGTTTGAGGAAAAGATAATCTGCCTTCTATGGGGATGGATGAACGGGCAGAAGTTCGAGGCTCCGTTATCCGTAATCTGCCTCTGATCGGATCCATCTGATCTCATCACAAAGAGTTCAAGCCTTCCACCTACGATCTGCTTCTTTGCCAAATTCTTTTCATACTCCTCTAACTCTTTCGGATGTTTAGGATGGAAGGCACGATATACAATCATCTTCCCATCGGCAGAAAAGAAGGGACCACCGTCGTATCCCTTCTGATGGGTCAATCGCCTGACCCTGCTCCCATCCGGGTTCATCATATAGATATCCAAATCACCCTCTCTGAGGGAAGTGAAGACGATTTTCCCATCCTTCGATACCGTGGCCTCAGCATTATAATCGCCTGTAAATGTGATCTGTTTCAGATCGGAACCATCGGTCTTAGCAGTAAATATCTCATAAGGGTGAAGAGGCCAAACGAACCTTTTCTCCCTGGGTGGAACTGGGGGACAATCGGCCTTGACCGTGTGCGTTGAAGAATAGAGAATCCTTTTGCCCTCAGGGAAAAAGTAGGCACAGGTCGTCTGCCCTTTCCCGGTGCTGACCAGTTGAATATCGCTGCCATCCAGATTCATCGTAAAGATCTGATCGCAATGGAACCCGTTCCGTGTTGCTTGAAAGACAAGCTTTGTTCCATCGAAGGAGAAGTAGGCCTCTGCATTCTTCCCTCCAAATGTGACCTGTCGGATATTGACGAGATGCCTTTCCTCTCCAGGGAAAAAAAGAGATCCTCCTTCCACTTTTAATGTTAAAAGACTTAAACTTATAAACATAAAAAGAATGATCAAAATAGTCTTCATCTTTTTTTCTTTTCCTTTATCTTCAATCCAAAATCTGCAATCCGAAATCTGCAATTAAATTATGGTTCTGTTAAAAATTCATAGGTCGTCAGATAGATCAATCTCGTCACATCTGCCAGCTTCTCAAAATCGATCGATTCCGGATGGTCCCGGAGAGTATGAAGCTTTTTATAATCCGATGCGAAATAGTCCAGAGCAGGGATTCCTCTCTGATGGAAAGGAAAATGGTCACTCCCAAAGGTAAAGGCATATGGATCAATATTACGGCCTTCCTTGATCCCTAAAAATTGAAGGAATCTTCTGTTTCTCTGGGCAAGGGAGGGATAGATGGAGCCTCCCACAAAAAAGACCTCCTTCTCACCGGTTGATCCTCCGATGGAATCCACTGAGAGCATGGCCTTGATCTGAGCCAAAGGGAGGAAAGGGTTCTGGACAAATTGGCGGGATCCCCACAATCCCCACTCCTCCCCGCCGAAAAAGAGAAGGATGAGACTCCGTCTCAAATCTGCCTTTCTCTTCATCAGTGAACGTCCGATCTCCAAAAGGCCAGAAACGCCTGAAGCATTGTCATCAGCTCCAAAATAATAAAGCCCTGTCGCCTCATCTTTCCCCAGGTGATCGTAATGGGCGCCCAATAATAGAAATTCCCTTTTCCTTTCTGGATCACGCCCCTCAATGATTCCCCCAATATTAGCGTCCTTAAACCGGATCTCTTTAAATAGAAGGTTGATTTCAAAGGAAATATCTTTTTGATCGAAAAGGCTTTTTATCCATCCCTCTCCAGCCTGGGTATAGGGGACAAAAAAGATGGGGAGGTTCACTGGAAAATCGGGTTCCTTTGCCCTCGCTACCACTTTCGAAGCCTCGATTAAACGTGGGACATAGAAGCCTTCCTCTTCCTTCTTCTTCAACTTTTTTTCCAATTTTGGAGGAAAATAGGATGGGTAAGTGATATAGGGTGCAAAAAGATCTAAATCCCCTTCTTTAACGAAGAAGAGGATAGCTTGAGCCCTCTTGAATTGGAGTTCTTCTATCTTTTCTAAAAGATGCTCGGAGGAGAAATTTGGGGGAAGATCGAAATAAATCATGATTCCTTTCCCCGAGAGGCCAGAACCTTCCTCCATTTTATTTTGATAGATCGACACACTTGTTCCTTCCCGTCTTCCCTCTTTTGAAAAACGGAATGGAATGGCTTTAAGTCTCTCTTCTTTCTTTGATGTCTTTAAAATCAAGGTAGCTTCTTCAATGTCCCTCAGAGTTATGGAGAAGGGTTGGATAATAGGGGGAATTTCCATCCCTTCCAATTCCTTTACAAGATAGGTCTGGGCCTTCTGATAACCTGAAGTTCCTGGAAATCGCCCAGCCAATTCAGGTGAGGCAAGATAGGATACATGTTCATTTAATCTCTGCTGTTCAATGTTAACCAATAGATCCTTGGACAGAAAATCATAGGAAACAAACGAAGCTTTGGGAGAAAAAATTCCCCTCTCTTTAGGCCTCCCATTCTTAAAAAGAATGTAACTGTCCCAGCCATAAAAGAAAATGTATCGAGCCCGTGAAAGGGCTGTAATGGATTGCCCCAAATAGATCGTCACCCATTTCTTAGAATTAAAAGGGTTAGGAAAGGTGAGCAGGAGGGATTCATCTCGCTCATCAACTTTGTTTCTCTTTACAAAAAATGTGCCATCTTTGATTTGAATGGGTTTTGGAAGATTTGAAATCAGTTTAGAAATAATTGAAGCTTTCCAACTCTCACCTAAGAGCATCATAGAGGAATTTCGAAGTCTTTCTTCTGTCACCTCTTTTACAAAAAGAATTTCCCCACCCTTTTGTTCTTTTGCCATTTTGGCCAATTCGAAATAGATTTTTCGACTTTCCTCGTCTTCTTGATCTGGAAGGACAAAAATCTTTTCTCGGTCTTCCAGTAAAGCGTTCAACCCAGGGATAATTTCTTCAGGGTATAATCTTCGAAAGAGGTGAGTATCAGGATCCAAAGTGAGTCTGAATGGGAGTCTGGGGACTTCCATGGAAAAAGGGGTTCTCCTCTTTGAAACTTCCAAAAAAAGAGGCTTTTCCCCTAAACCATCATCCATCTCAATCGGAAGGAGAAGTTGATAGACCTCTCCTTCCTGAATCACCTCCCCTGAAATCAGGTACCCCTTTGTGTTTACCTTCATCCCAACGTTTTTTAACTTTAATTGAGGTCCTCCGGGCCGGTCCAGCCATTGGGAAAAGAACAAATTCAGTCTCTTACCGCTGGCCTCCTCAAAAATCTTCTGAATATCCTCCCAGCTCGCCTGTTTACCTCCATACTGTTTAGAGAACTTCCTTAACGTGGTAAAGAAAAGGTCCTTTCCGACGATATGCCGGAGCATATGAAAGACCATGGAGCCTTTCCCATAGCCGATCTGGCCATCCAACTCATCGCTTTTTCCTAAAAACTGCCGAAGAGGAT
>JBFMAE010000038.1:0-11594 GCA_040756085.1 Thermodesulfobacteriota bacterium
TCAGAAGTTTATGATCTACAAGGAGGGTAAGAAATTATGGGAGTTCCATCTATGAATGAAAAACAAACCATGTCCACAAATCGTTTCCCATATGTGCACAAATGATTTTTACGTAACAGCATTTTTTATTAATTGGTAAAAAATATAATTTTTTCAATAAATTATGAAAATTATCAAATCACAGGATTTTCTATAAAAAAATTGTTTGACAAAATTTATATTTAGGTGTAAGTTTCTTCCCGAACAGGGTATGGGTAAAAGACTCCTAAGGGTGAAGGTTATGAAATCTACCAAGAGGCACTATAATAAAACCATCCTTTTACTCGCCACGCTTTTCATCCTTTGGGATGTTCTTGTTTTGAAAATTTGGGGCCAAGACTCTGACAGCAATTGTGTGAAGTGCCACACGGACATGCCCCGTATGAAAGCCCTTATTAAAAAATTTCCCGAACCGCCTGAAGAAGAGGGAGAGGCCTGAGCACCGCCTATTCCCCGGGTGGGGGAACCCTATCAGATGGCCTATGTGGAGCCTGCTTTCTTGAAGACCGTCCACGGGAAGTTAGGTTGTGTACACTGTCATGGCGGAAATATTAAGGCAGAGGAAAAGGAGGTGGCCCATAAGGGAAAAAAGTCTGCTTCCGCCCAAACCGAACGTCTCTGTGCTCCATGCCACAAAGGGATTGTGGAGTCCTATAAGACAAGCCTTCACGCCACATTTCAGGGAGCCTATACCGTAATGAGCCAGAGAGCAAGTGAAAAGTGGCCATCTGTAAAACCTGCCATCGATAAAGCATGTTTCAAATGCCATGCCTCCTGTGGGGGTTGCCATATTTTCAGAGAAGGACCGGGAGGAGGAGGTCTTTTTGGAGGGCATCGATTCTATAAACAACCACCTATGTCCCAGGCATGTGACGGGTGTCACGGCGGCCGTATTGGTCCGGAGTATTTCGGGAGGATAGAGGAAAATGAACCAGATGTTCACTGGGAAAAAGGAAAGATGGAATGTTTTGACTGCCATTCAATCACAGAGTTTCATGGCGATGGTAAAACCTATCTGACCCGACTGGAGAGAGACACCAAGCCATCCTGCCTCCAATGCCATCCGGATGCAGCCCCTGGAAAATCCAAACTCGTCTCACATGATATTCACGGCGATAAACTCTCCTGCTATGTCTGTCACTCCCAATCCTATAAAAACTGCTATGGTTGTCATGTGGGAAAAGGGAGTAGTTCCGAGGTTGAATTCAAGATAGGCAAGGATATTCAATCAGGAGTGAAGTTCACCATACTCCGCCACGTCCCTACAACAAGGACGATGTTAAAGGCTCTCGTGCCGGATGCCTTGCCTAATTATGATCTCTTGCCTACTTGGACGAAGGCTTCTCCCCACAACATAAGGCGGATCACAAAACAGAACGAATCATGTAATCATTGTCATGGAAATGCGGAAATTTTTCTGACGAAAGGAAATCTCGATCCAAGATATCCGAAATCAAATGCCAAGGTGGCAGTTGAGAAGCCACCAGAAAGGAGGACTCAATGAAGAGAAAAGTTGGTGTGATGGTTTTAGGCATTTTTTCAATATTGGCCGTCAGCTTAAGTCTTCAGGCAGCTGAGTTTGTTAATCCTCAGTACCTTATTGAAACAAAGGACTTAATGGCGAAGATGGGTCAACCAGACCTTGTCATTGTCGATGTAAGGATACCGGAGGCCTATGAATTGGGCCACATCAAAGGGGCGATCAACATATCGGTAAAGCTCACCCAGGGAACAGTCAAAGGAGTAAAGGAGATGATGCTACCCGTGGCAGACCTGGAGAAACTCCTTAGCTCAAAAGGAATAAGCCCTGACTCGTATGTCGTTCTCCATGATGAAAATGTTCAGGACTTTTCCACCCTTTTCTTCTGGACCCTCAATATGCTTGGTCATAAGAAGATGGCCGTCCTGAATGGGGGGTATCAAAATGGGCAAAGGAAGGTTTGCCCATATCTACGGAAGAGACCAAGCTTCCTCCAGCAAAATATACTGCCCAGCACGATCCCTCTAAATTGGCAACCATTGAGGATGTGAAGAAGGCTATAGGCAAGAAGGAAATTTTCTTGGTAGATTCCCGTTCACCCAAAGAGTATAAAGGAGAAACACCTGGAACAGCCGTGGCAAGGGCTGGTCGTATACCCGGCGCTGTTGGTATTGACTGGGTAAACAATTCCGCAACGAAAGGTGGTTTCAAAGTCTATAAGAGCGCAGATGAACTGATGGCCATGTATGAGAAGGAGAAGGTCACAAAGGATAAGGAGATCATTGTCTACTGCAGAACAGGATTGCGCTCCACAAACACCTACTTTGTCCTTAAACTCCTCGGATATCCAAAGTTGAGAAACTATGATGGGAGCATGATCGAATGGGGAAATCTCTCTGACACTCCACTGGAAACGGGAAAGAAGTGAGAATATGGCGGTGAGAAAGGAGGTGGTCTGAAAGTACATGAAGCACCAAGTCCCAAGCACCAATAATCAAATAATGACCAAAATTCAAAAAAACTCAAAACCTTTTTGCGTTTGGAATTTGGGATTTGGTAATTGGAATTTTGTTTAAGGCAGGCACGAACGATGCGAATTTAATAATTTACGGACACGTGAAGCGGACACGGGCACGTTATTTTATAGGTAATCATGTGAAAAGGGGGTGTAATTATGGTTGAAAAGAAACAAGGTATTGATTGGTCAACGATATGGAAGAAAGATGACTGGATGTCGGTGTGGATAGGTTTTTTAATTATTATTATCTTCTTGTTTGGCGTCACCTTCAAAATGCCGGGTTTTAAATGGATGACGGAGGGAGCTTTCCAATCGAATTTGCCTGAGTGGACTAAAAAGGTTGAAGGCCTTAGCAAGGAGGCAGAACAGAAGGATGAACTGGGCTTTGGGATTGCTCTCGGAGCGCTGAAGGAGGCTCTCGCCACAGGAGACAGAACGAAGATCGGCAAGGTTGCTGGAAAGGCTGAGAAGATCTCAAAAGAGATAAAGGATGGCGGGTTAAAGAAGAAAGCAGGGGATCTCACCAAAAAGATTAAAGGGGGCGCAACGGATACGATCGGCAAAATCTTTTCGGGGGAAAATCTCCTCAAGATGCTCTATGCGCTGATCGGCTTCCTCATTTTTTCAGCAATCGGAATACTGATTATGGGAATGCCTGCCGGTAGATTTGTAGCGGGCTTCCCTTTTGTATTTATCCTCTCTCTCATAGCGGGGATCGTGGGAGGAAATTCAACGATTGGATACTGGGGGCTTGAGACCGTGTTCTGGGCTCTGCTTCTGGGGCTTTTAGTTAGTAACACCATGGGCGTCCCCGGATGGGCTAAAGAAGGTGTAAAGACAGAGTATTTTATTAAGATTGGCCTCGTCCTCCTCGGAGCAGAGGTTCTCTTTACAACCATTGTAAAAGTGGGCGCCTATGGGATGGTTCAGGCGATTATCGTCATCGTATTGGTATTTTACGCCTGCTTCTGGGTGGCAAAGAAGTTGGGTCTCGATGATGAATTTGCCTCCATTCTTGGAACAGCAGTTTCCATCTGCGGTGTCTCGGCGGCCATTGCTGCTGGAGGTGCTGTGAAGGGCGATCCTAAAAAGGTGAGCCACGCCATCTCCCTTGTCCTCCTCTGCGCCATTCCCATGTTAATATTCGAGCCTCTCATTGCGAAAGGAGTTGGAATGCTACCAGCAGTAGCAGGAGCCTGGATAGGTGGTACGATTGACACAACCGGGGCAGTCGTGGCAGCAGGAGCCATTGCCGGTCCAGAAGCAATGTCTGTAGCCGTTGTGGTGAAGATGGCTCAGAATGTTTTAATAGGGGTGGTTGCTTTTATTCTCGCAGTATGGTTCGTCTTTAAAGGGAGAGAGGTGGGTGAAAAGCCGAGTGCCATGGAAATCTGGTTCAGATTTCCAAAGTTTGTCTTGGGCTTCATTGTTGCGTCCATCATCTTCTCCTTCTTCATGGACGAGAACTTTGCGAAGGCTGTGACGGGATTTTCAAAATCGATTAGGGGGTGGTGGTTCAACCTTGCCTTTATATGCATCGGTCTTGACACGAAGTTCAAAGAACTCGTGGCAATGGGCGGGGGGAAACCTGCAGCAGCATTCCTTATCGCTCAGGGCTTTAACATCATCCTGACATTAGTCTTAGCCTACCTCATTTTTGGCGGGATTATCTTCCCGGTTCCAACTTTTTAAGAAAACGGTAGGGAACGGTTCCAAACCGTTCCCTACCCCACTCCCCTTGGGGGAGAGGGCCTGCCCTCCTGTGGAGTAGTGAAACATACTCCACAGGGTAAAGGTGAGGGGTTAGACACCGAGAATTTTGTGGCATGTTTTGCAGGGCTCGGGAGGTTCTGGAGGTATGGTCCCCTTGAAGTCCCCCATTTTAGGACTCTCCAAGAGCGAGAAATAAAGGTCTCTATATTTCTTTCTCCTCTCAATGAAGCAGTTTCTGAAATCCTCATAATTCTTACTATTCCATATATTAGAGAAAGGTTCTTTGAAGATGTTGCCAAAACTCACTCCGTTTAGCCAATACGCCTTGTCTAAAAAGATCCTTTTAAAAGGTGAGGGAAGAGGTGGGTAGAGATAGACGCAGGGCGACACCTCGCCCTCTACGGAGATGTAAAGATTTCTCAGAGGATTTTCGTCACACACCGGCACATCAGTGGCAAACAGAGATGGCCGCTTTAATCTGATCTTCAACTTTCGAGCATTTGTTTCTGCCTTCTGGACGATCTCTTCGCATTCATTCTTCCCGCTCTCGCAAGCAAATACCCTCTGGTTTTCTTGCCAAGTATTGATCGTATGGCAGATGTTGGTCAGGATAACTTCCTCAATGCCTATCTCTCTGGCAAAAGAAGGGACGGAAGGGACCTCATGGATATTGTCTTTAACCATGAGGAAAACGAGGTGCATCTTTGGGTGAAGGACCTCCTGACATTCTTTCACCTCTGTAAAAAGTCGAATGGCGTGGACAATCTCTGGCAAATGAGAGTTGACTCGAATGGCATCATGCGTTTCAGGCGATGTGCCCGCAATGGAGAATCCTATAAAGTCCAGCCCTGCCCGAATGAATTCCGAGACCCGTTTCTCTGTCAATCCCTTCCCGCTTGTCACGAACCCTACCTCAGGCCCCTCTTTTTTAACAAGCCCAATGCACTCTAAAAGATCCTTATGGAGGAGGGATTCACCCCATCCCTCGAGAACGACGGTTTCCACATCCTTCAGATAGGGGAGAAGGGTTATGAAATCCTCAAACGGCATATCCTGGAACTGCCAGTCGTCGCTTTCTGCACGGATGCACATCTTACATCGGAGAGGACATCGCGTCGTCAATTCAATCTGCCATGCCGAAAAAGGCTTTTCTTTTTTTCTTTCGATAAATTTTTTAAAAATTTTTTCAATCATTTGCTTTAAAATAAAGTCTAAAGTTCAAAGGTCAGGGTAACGAAACCAGTGTCGTCAATGCCTGCCTGCGGTAGGCAGGGGTTACGTCAGTCGTCATACGCCATGAAGGCTTGTCTAAAGCTTCTGGAATAATGTCTCCATCATTTCCCGGCTCGAAGGCGTATATAAGCAATACGCATACGGAACAAAGGGCACTCCTCCCCACTTCTTTTTAAAAAAAGTGACACCCGGATTAATCCCCAGGCCCAGGTTCATATATCTCTTCCTCTCTGTTTTTGCCTGTCGGATCACTTCTGAAAGGAGAAGATCTGAGGCGCCAGGAACATAAAGAGCCTCTGAACTGAAATTAAACATGTAGATAGCATATTCCCTCGGTTTAAATTCTGCGATGTCAAAAGCAACAAGTTCACCTCTATTGTTTCTCGCCTCGAAAACCCATGCCGTAGGGGGTGAAGAGAGATATTCGCCGATCCTCTCAAAGATGAACCGAGTGGCCTCATCCACTGGATGGGCCTTCAAGAAGTCTTCGACCATTTTTCTGTGTTCCTCATTGAAGTTTCTGTTTTTCTCCACAGAGAGTTCTCGGCCTGATCGATTCAACATATTCCTCAATTTTTGAGAGATAGACAGAGCAGAGAGATCCAAGCGATAGTAATGGTCTGAAGGGGAATGGGTAAAACCGGCCATGTAGGGTGGAATTGAAGGGGCTGTCAGTGCTACTTCATCTGGCTTGAAGCGACTTATGGCATCATCGAGGGTTCTCATCATCTTTTTCTCATCGAGACTCTCTCGCAAAGGATAGCCGACAAAAATCAAACGGTCTTTCTTCACATAGACGAGAAATTCTCCGAAAAGAAATGGTTCCGTCTGTGAAATGGCGGTCACGTAGTGGGGAAGGTGCTCCGGCACATAAGCATGATCTTCAATGTAATCCCTTTGCGCGGCGGTGATCATGACTCTTCCTGAGTGACCTGGTATCCTTCGTCGAGAAACATCTTTCTGGTTCCCGGGATATGGGCAACCCCTACGAAGGCAGCCGTTTTTCTTTCTTGGAAGAAGGTTTTCATTTTTTTAAAAAATATGGGATCGCGCTTCGTGAGGATGGAGTCACAGCGAGTAGGAAATTCTCCTGTCATAGAGAAGAACTTTGGGAAGTCCCCTTCAAGGAAAGCTTTTAGGTAAAGTTCTTTATGCACTTTCCAATGCTTCGTGCGATTGAGATAGTTCACGATCCTATCAAAAGGGATCCCATCAAGGGCTGCCAGTTGATCTTCGATGGTCTCCAGATATTCGATCTTTTTCCCAAGTTTCTGGGCGATGTGAAAGGCTTCCACATCCATTGAATGTTTCCAGTTTAAAAAGGCGGACCAGATGGTGAAGAAAGCCATCCAGGGACGAACCCCCCGCATATGGACTTCCAAAAAATCTGAAGTAGTGGGATGAATAAGGTCCAGATAAGAAACCGCCGTAGATAGAATGTGAGGACCCGATCGAGCACCAAGTTGTTTGTTAATTTCTTTGATCACTGCTGGATCGAGAGCCTCATAAACAGAAGGCGTATTTTTCCCTTGCCGACCATATTGAGCTACCCTGTCCATAGTTTCCTTATCCAGTGGACCTTCAAAAAGGGCGATTTCAGCCCCCTGGATTAATTTGGTGAGGGCCTTCTCAAAACGGTATGGAGTGAAATGGGCTGTTCCAACAAGGAACGAGGCCCGTCCCTCTTTTTCGATTTTCCAAACCGTCCTTAAGCGTTTTTCTTTCCACCAGAAAAAGGTCATCGTTTTTTCCTTAGGTATCGACCAGTTAGAGTTTTCCTTCAAGTGTCTTGATCAATGAGATCGTTCTCGTGGTCCCATAAAAACGTTCGCAGAATTCATAGTTGAGGAATGGAATGCCGCCCCATTTTTCCTTAAATCTTCGTATTCCTTCATTCACTCCCAGTCCTAAATTGATAGTGTCTTTCTCATGTTCACGAGTGAGCTCTATCATTTCGAAAAAAAGAAGATCCGAGGCGTGAGGCACATAGTTTTTTTTCGAATGGGTACCAAGGACATAGGTGGTAAATCTTTTTGCAGCAAGTTCCACGACATAAAATGCGCACAGTTTCCCTTTCTTGTCCCAAGCGTTGAGGACATACGCCGTCGACGAATGGGCAATGTAATCTGGCATGGCACGGTAAAGTTCTCTCACTCTGGGTGGGAGTTTTTCCCTCTTCAGGAGCTCCACAATGAGCGCCTCATGCTCCTTAGAAATAGAGTGGCTCCTTTCCACGGTTAATTCCTTAGAGGCTTTTTCAGCCTTCCGTTGGAGAGAAGGCTTCGGCTTTGTCAGATCGGGGTCAAGCCTGTAATATTGGTCTGTCTGTCTCTCTTTACAAGAGTCTAAAAGCGAAGCAGGAACTTCGGGCCCGATGAACCAGAGGTACTCAGGTCGGAATGTTTCAAGGACTTGTTTGACAATCCTCTCGCATCGATCCTGTAAATAATTTTGATCCAAAGGATAACCCACCAGAATGACCCAGTTATCCTTTACAAAACCCAAATGATCCTCTTTGAAGAATGGTTCACCCTTAGAAATAGGAGCCATGAGGTTCACAATGTGTTCTGGAACATAGGCCCTTTCCAGGATATATGCCTCATCTTCAGGGGTCATCATTTTTTTCCTTCCTTATAACCCCATTTTATATCAGTTTTGTTTTAATTTCCAAAAGATTTTAGAGAGGCTACATCTTAGAGATGGGCAGAATGCCTGTGCTTAAGCCTGCAGTTTAACATAGGTAGAGGATGCCTTGGGAATTAATGCCACTCTTGGCGGTTGGACATATTTTGCCCCGATCCTTTCCAGCGCTTCTTGGATATTTTTTGCGGGTAGAACCATGAGCCCATGGATCATCGTTTCATCCAGAGCCGAGCATAAATAGATCTGAGCCTTAATCAAGGAGCGCGCCCAGAGGAAGGCCTTGTGAACCGCCATACGGAATTTATTCCGTTGGAAGTCCTCCACCACCTCATGGGGAGATCGATATTTTCTTATCGTCTGATAAAAGAGTTCACTTCCGTGTCCATCGAGGCACTCAGCCATAAGGATAGTGTCCCCTCCTTGGCGAACAAGGGGGGTGGCATGGGCCAGTGCCTTTTGGGCCTGATAGAGATTGATATCTTTGGGATAGCCTCCAGGGGAAGCGATGACGACATCATATTCCTTTGGGACTTTGATCTCGTATACGGTTCGGCAGAATTCACTCCCCACCTTCTCGACGGCCCAGGGGTCTCCGCTAAAGGCTTTGATGATGCGGTTGGATTCTTCCAAGACAACATCGATTACAAAATGGACATCCATCATCTTTCCGATCTCTTCGATATCTTGTCTGACGGGATTTTGCTCAATCTCTCCGATGAGGGCCTGAGGATGAAATAACATTGAGTGGTTGGCCTCGATGGTTTCGGCTCCTGCAAGTCCAATGGCTGCACCTTTTACGCCACCCGTATAGCCTACGAATTGGTGTGGATCGATCATGCCGACGATCAGACGGAGCTCAGCGCTCTGGAAAAGAGGATTGACAAAGACCGGGGTGCCCCGGGAAGTCTTTCCCAAAAACTTCAGGTCGGCGCGAGTTGCATCATGGGCGATGACAGTATATTCCTTGATGATTTCCATCGGCAATAGGTTGGAGAAGCGTGACTCGGGCATTGGGCTGTGAAGCCCTGAGGCGATCATGATCCGAATTGCTGATGGTCTGATCCCCATGTTGAGAAGCTTTTCAAGAAGAGGGGGAAGGAGGAGAGGGTAGGGGATGGGTCTCGTCTCATCGCTGATGGCAATAGCCACGGAGGTTGCCTCACCGAAGTCTTCGAGATGTTTATCCTCCAGAGGATTCTCCAGACTTCTCAGAACCTCCTTGAGAGGATCTGCGGATGGGGGAACGGGTTCAGGCCGGAGAACTTTAAACTCCCAGCCCTCAGGAAGATGAAAGGAGATCTTTTCCTTGCCGTAGGGGAGTTCGATATGCCTCTTCCTTTTTTCAAAAGGGGCTTTTTTTCTCATCTATTTTTTATATTCGGAGTTGGCCATGTAGGCGCGCTTCAGCGTATCGCCCCGAAGCCCGTTTCGCAACGCTTCCAGTGCCAAGATGTCTTCGGGGGGAACATTGCCCAGGTTGACGTTTGCACCAAAGCGCAGGATGAGAAATTGCTGCTGGTCCTTTAGGGGTGCTTCCCACTCCAATTTGTTGACGTTTTCCACGCCTTTAATGATGGCCTCTACTTCATCGATTTTGGGCTTCCCATCCTTATCGTAGATGCCAACGCCCTTTCCAGCTTCTCGGGCCTCAACGATGACCTTGAAGGCACCATTGGCGAGATCGGCTGCAATCTCCTCATGCATCTTCGATACAGCAATGGCTTCATTGGGGTCCTTTTTACCCACCTCAGAAACGACTTTGAAGCCCATGTCCACAGCGCGCTTGATACAGTCGGCCCGGGTCTTCATATCGATCTCGATCGTTCCATCTGAGAACTCAATAGCGTTGAACCCCAATTCCTTACAGCGTTTCAGGTATTTGGGGTAGGTGCCCTGCCAGACGCTAACCTCGAGGAAGGTCCCGCCCGGGCAGATGTAGATACTGGCATTCTTGACCCTCTCCACCTTCTTCGCTAAGTAGTCCAGATTCAGGAAGGCGCTGGTGCCGAAGGTCAATTTGATGAAGTCGATCACGTCACCAGCAGAATCGATCAAATCCTGTATGGCACCGAGGCCCAATCCTTTGTCGATAACCATGGTCACGCCCTGATCGCGAGGCTTATGGCTCCGTCCGGGCAGTGGCATTTCAAACACTCCGTCGAAAGATTTCATCTGGTTCATTTCAGATTCCCTCCATACAATTCTTTGTGCCGGCCAGGATAGACTTGACCGGGTTCAGATTGACTTCTTCAACAACTCGGTACATGATCTCCAGGCGCTTGCTCATCAAATCCGGCGTATCCATGCTTTCAACTGGAATACGATCATAGAGGATGAACGGGGAGCCGAACTTTTCTGTGGCATTATCAAAGAGGAGTTTGACAATCTTCTCCTTTCGCGTGATCGTCTTGACAATGGGCATATGGCGATCCGATTCGATCTTGGCCTCCACAATGGTGACCCGTGGATTGAAATATTGAGGTTGGGCGTCAATGTGCCTCATGTCGATCGCAATCTTATGGCCCCAGACATCGGCCACCTCTGGAATTTCCACCTTCAGCCTCTCCTTGGCTTTGGGAAAGTCATAGATCAAATTCCCCAGTCGGATGTTGTCATAGAGGGATCCCATGTAAAAGACGTATCCCTGATCGGTGAATTTGAAGTGGGTCATTTCGGTGCTGAAGATCTGCCAGTCCCCCTCCAAACCTTTGAGGAGAAAGCAGGTCTTTCCTGCTCCGGCACCCCCTACCACCAGAAGCAGCATTTCGCGGCTGGGACTGAACATGGAACTCGCATGAAAGCTGTAAATTTGATGGTGACGCTCCAGTGTGATTAAAAGGTACTTAAAGAAAAGTCCCAGATTTCCAAAGAGGGAATAGCGGTTATCCGAACATTCCTTTTCATAACGGGTGAAATTGCCAACCGCTGTAAGCACCCTTTCTGTGATTTTCACCTGAGGTCGGACACAGGGGTCATCGATAACAATAAAATAAGCGTCCAGGTCATCGCTGTAAGGGATGGATTCAATGGAATGGATGTCTGTCAGCAACGACTCCATGACCTGACCCTCGAAGTATCGGGGTTCGGTGATCAGCTTCTCATTATTGGAGACAAGGCCAATCTTGGCTTCAACAACCTTCACTGCCCGTTTATACATAATGGTCACTCTTCAAATATTCTTCTTCCCCCCGTTAGAGAAAGCCCTACCATTCCTGCCTGTCGGCAGAGAGGTATGGCGGGGACGGGGTTCACTCCCTTTTTGGCAAAGGGAAATTGACATACCTCAATGCTGGCTTACCACTCAGCACTCTGTCCACATCCTCCGCCACAGCCTCAACCACTTTCTCTTGTGCTTCGTAGGTGAGACCTGCGGTGTGGGGCGTAAGGATCACGTTATCAAGACCATGGAGAGGGCTTTCGAGGAGTGGAGGTTCTTTCTCCCGGACATCCAGAGCAGCCCCGGCAAGC
>JBFMAE010000039.1:0-4103 GCA_040756085.1 Thermodesulfobacteriota bacterium
GGGGGGGAGGAGGGGTGCGGAGTCTTGGGGGGTGGTCGAAGGTGTTATCACTCCGGAGCCGAGGTGAAGAAGTGGAATATGACAGTCGGATATTGGGAAGTCGGGATTTTGTTCAGGTGGTGATGCAGGATGCGGAAGAGGCGATTGGACGGCAGGTGCGGAATATAGGGACGAAATCGATTGAGGAGATCATACGGCGGATGTGCAGGGAATCAGGGGTAAGTGAGAGGGAGGTTAGATACGGAAGTCAGAGGAGAAGGGTATCGGAGGTGAGGGCTGAGATAGCTTGTTTCTTGAGTCGAGAGATGGGACTCTCAATGGCCGAGATAGCGAGGAGATTGGGAGTGGGGACTTCAGCCATTGCAATGGCCATAAAAAGAAAAAACTCTGGAGGTAGTAGACAATTGTGATAATTGTGAACTACGTCCCATATTTTGCTTAAAATTCCTGATTCCGTTGTCATTTTCAATTTTTTATGATAGTAATGTAAATTAAAATAAGCGTCAATGACCATGAAACAGAAAGCTTTCTTTTTAAACCAGAAACAAAAAAAGCAATTGATGAGAGCTCTTGAAGACGCATTGAGAGACCGCGAAGAAATCGTGTTTGCCTATCTCTACGGCTCATTCGCTGAAGATCTGCCCTCTCATGATATGGATGTGGGTATATTTCTTTCGGGGATTAAAGAGGAAGAATCCACTTCTTATGGTCTCGCCTTGAGTCAAGAACTCAGCGAAAAAGTGCAGGTTCCTGTAGACGTGCGCGTTTTGAACTTTGCACCGGTATTATTTGTATACCATGTAATCCGCGGAAATCTGATTTTCGATAGAAGTGAAGAAATACGTGTTCACGTTATAGAAGAAACGGTTCAGAAATATCTGGATTTGAAACCGATGATTCATAAAAGTATTAAGGAGGCCTTTGGCGTATGAATCTGAACCAGGAATTGGTAAGAACCCGCTGCCAAGAAATTGAGGAGTCTTTAGATCGCCTCAAAAGAATTGGAGGGAAACCAAAGGGAGAATTTTTAGAAGATCAAGACCTAAAGGATATCGCTTGTTACCGCCTGCTGGTTGCCATCGAAGCGGCATTGGGATTGTGTTACCACGTATCAGCCAAACATCTCAAAAAAGTTCCGGAAGGATATGCAGAATGTTTTTCTATCTTAGCAGATTCGGGGATCATTCCTGCAGACTTATCAGAGAGGTTGCAAAAAATGGCCCGTTTCCGTAACCTCCTTATTCACATGTACTGGAAAGTGGATTACAGCACTCTTTATGAAATGATCCAGAATAATCTTAACGACCTTCGTCACTTCTCCAAAGCCATTGTCACCCTTTTATGAAGATCTTCCTCCTCCAACGTGCCTTCGAACTCAGTATGGATTGGTTTAAAAAATATTTCTGAAGAATGGGATAAAGAAAAGAGCAGAAGAATGGAGCGCCCTATTATTAGAAGAATTTTTCTTTATTGATATTCTTTTTCTTTGCACTTTTTCAATCTCATCTACTTCCTATATGAAATGTAGCTTACAATTCCCAATAGTGGTCGACTTGATAGAGAGAAAGGCTAAATATCAATATCGGAGACTCTTTATTAGGTCACCTTTTATAGGTCAATTCTGTTTTAGAAAGGTTTCACCCCTCCAATCAATGAGTTTGTTCTTCTCAAGCCTCATTATATAGCTTGGAATTCTCGACTTACCGCTGTGCAATATTATCCCATCTTCATCAACTTTCCATTCGCCATCAGATGATCCTCCGAGAATACGAGGTGAAAGTTTCCATGTGCGGTCTCTCTTAATTTCTAAAACCTGCTGTACCCTCTTCATAGTGGATGTATCAAAGACACCCTGCTCGGAAATATACTTCGCGATATATTTATTTTCACCTTTGCCACACCCAATTATTATTCCCAAAACCAGAACTGCTGCTAAAAAGAATATTCGTCTCATCTTTTGCCACCCCCCTTTCGTTCTGACCACGTTCTTTACATTATTGGGCTATTTCGATTCGTAAGAAATTAGTTCTGCGCTTCCGAAAGCCAAAATGGTCGCCAGGAAGACATCTTTGGTGCGGCGTGCTGAATCTATCCAAAACGAGCCGTTCTCGATTACTATTTTTATCCATGTTTTTACTTCCGGTGAATACCAAAGACGAATCGACCCCCTTAACGCTTCGTTGCGCGTCCTCATCCTCCTGAAAAGAGTTGCATAAGACTTAAGGGTTCCTGCTGGTACCGTAACCTCTTCAACGTCTTCAATTTTGAATCGACTAAGATAAATAGGCTCCCCAATGATATGGAGTCTGTTTTCCAAAAAGCGTTTAAATTCCAGTTCAGGACACCACTCCCTCCCCACAACTACCGGGAAATCAAGAAATCTTCCAGAAGCACCCCATATATTTTCTGTTCCTTTAGAGCCCTCTTTGATTATATATTTCACGTTCATCGTTCTTTTATCAAAGCCGTAAAGATTTTTGCTCCTACGCATTTTCAACACGTATGAATCTTCTTTAACCTCCACAACTTCGTTCGTCCAGATTACTCCTGTTGTAGACTTATACGTCCATTTATCCCCTATATTCCAAATGGGTGCATCGATCATCTCTTGACCCCAAGCCGCTGATGCAAAAAACACAATCGATAGAATAAAAAAATGCTATTTGCCTCATTTTGTGTATCTGCCTTTACATAGGCTTCGCCATTTAGAATAAGGGTATCTAATAAGTAAGCTTCTCGCCGTCATCCTAACCTTTGGCCACAATTTTGGCAGAAAAGATCATCTGTTCCAGCTTTTGATCCGCATTCTGAACAGAAATTTAATGTCTTGGCCATCTCTTTGGGTTTTCTTCTCATTTTCATAACCAAAATTGCAGTAAATACCCCAACACCAAGGATAAGGAAAATTACGATTAGAATGAGGATTGTATTCTTAAAAAGTTCCGGAGGTTTCGATTTCACAAAGAGTTTGTTGCCAGACGTGGCTGTCCTATTCCAGACTAATGAATTACCACTAAAGCCCTTGATATTCGATTCAATGATTTCGCCTGGCATGTTAACCGTGACTTTTTTTACGATTTCATGGTTCTCGCGAGGAATAATCATTTGAAATGCGCAGGAGTCTTCTTTAGAAATAAATTTAAAAGCTTTATCCACTTCATCAACCCGATTAAATTTCTTTCGAACAAAAAGAGAACTCCTTCCATCGGCTTCGGTTCCTCTTGTAATATCGGAATCCTTGAAACTTGGGTTTCTCTTCAAATCGGCCTCTAAGTCATTAATAAGAGGGTTTAGAGATCTATCCAAAGGCAGGATTTTCATCTTCATTTCTCCAGACCCGTCCCTCTTCAGGCCTATTTCCACTTCGGCCTCAAGACAAGATGTGAGAATAAAGCATAAACCTTTAAGTAGTAATAACCGACTTCTTTTCAAATGATCCTCCCTTTTTCCAACTCTCTACTTGGTAAATTACGTGTCAACGTCCAATTATTAACCTCTGGGCAGGAATTGGCTTCTTTTCTAAAAGATTCCCCCCCACAAATGGTGTCTGCTTCCAAACACCAAATTGAACCCAATAATCTCCAGCATTTCGTACTATGTGATTAAAACTAACGGTCGTCTGCTGGCCAGGCTGAAGAGGTGCTGAAAGAATTGATGAATAATCTCCAACAACCCTCCCTGCGGAATCCCAAACCGAAACCCCTGCTATAAATCTCCATGCCGTATTCCCTGTGTTGGTAGACCTCACACTAAGGGTGGCTGATCTTCCAACCTGAACCCTGATAGGATTGTTCCGATCTGCCGGAGAATAACCATCTATCCTGGCTGATACCACCTGAGGGGCTGGTGCAGGACCAGGGGCTGGTGCAGGAGCTGGGGCTCCGGCTACCACTACCTGTTTTGGACCGTAAATACCTGGCGAGAAGTTGGTTTGGGAATTTCTCTCGCAGTTCCACTTCCCTGCGGTATCCACCACATGAAGACCATAGCGGTAAGTGCCTGGTGAAGAAGGAATGTCCGAGAAAGAACCATTATAACTCTTGCCTGAAATATAAACCCTCTTTATCTCTCTGAAGCTTACCCCAGCGGTTTGATCAGCTCTC
>JBFMAE010000040.1:0-21061 GCA_040756085.1 Thermodesulfobacteriota bacterium
TATAAAGATATTAATTTCAGTGTATACATTTAAATTGATTGGTTTCCGTCTTTAACATATTGATATTGCTGGAAAAAAATTGTGTAGCCACACATTTGCAAGGTTTTCTTAATAAAGTCACGCTAGAGACTCCGGCATGGGTCATGCTGGCTGGATGTTCGATGAGAGTTTCGACCCCGCCAAGTGAAACTGCTAATATACAGAGTTTGACAGAGTTAATCATTTTTCGTCCAGCTTCAAATCCGCCATTTAAGCCAAAACAGAGCATAGAGCCAAAGCCGTTCATTTGTTCTTTAGCCAGATTATGCTGGGGATGACTCTCCAGACCAGGGTAGCTCACCCATTTCACTTTGGGATGGGTTTCCAGATAGCGAGCTAGTTTTAAGGCATTTTCCTGGCCCTTTTCCATCCTCAGGGCCAAGGTCTTTATTCCTCGGAGTACAAGCCATGCCTGATGGGGGTCCATGGTTCCACCGAGTAAAGTCAAAACCTTTTGTATATGCTTGTAGTGACTCTCTTGTTTGGTCACAATCATTCCACCAACCACGTCGCTGTGACCATTGAGAAATTTAGTCAGGCTGTGGATGACTATATCTGCACCCAAGTCTAAAGGCTTTTGAACAATGGGACTGGAGAAAGTGTTGTCAACCACGAGGATTATACCTTTATCTCTTGCCAGTTCGGAGCAGGCCTTAATGTCCGTCAGGGTCAAGGTCGGATTAGCCGGTGTTTCAATGAAAAGAAGTTTAGTCTTCGATTTAATGTATCTCTCAATATTTTTGATATCAGAAGTGTCCGCATAATCATATTCAATTCCAAATCTCGAAAATTCATTTTCAATCACCGTGCGTGAGGGTCCATAAACGGCAGCTGTGCTTATAATATGTGCGTTTTGGTGAAGAAAAGTCATATAAACTGTGGTTATTGCGGCCATGCCCGAGGCCGTGGCCAGCCCGCCGTATCCATTCTCGAGAAAGGCAAGGCAATCTTCAAGGGCATTCGTGGTTGGGTTACCTATACGGGTATAAATATAGCCTTTTTCTTTCCCGGCGAATCGGGCAGCTCCCTGCTCCGCACTTTTAAAAGAAAAAGTGGAGGACTGATAAATGGGAACAGAGACACCACCGTAGGTGGGATCGGGTTCTGAACCGGCATGGATAACGCTGGTAAAAAGACTTTTAAATTTAGTATTTATCACTTCTTACTCCTTTATCTGAATTTTTTAAATTATTTAAGCGAAAGAATTTGTTTTTTAAAATTCTAATCTCTCTTTCAATGATTGTCATGATCACCCTTGGCTGAAGAGGAGTGCTGACCGCAATGACCAGAACGTCTGTGATTATGCTCGCATAAATCTTCTCCAGGCTCGAGCTGCTCGTTGATGAATTTTTGAATGACTTCATCGACATTTCCCTGAATACCAATGATTGCTTCAATTTTTTGGGCAAAAAGATTCTGTGCCCTGGAGCCTATGCCTCCGGTAATGGTGCAGTTTACGCCTCTCTCTGCCAAATATTGGGGAAGAAAACCAGGTTGATGTCCTGGATTTAGGATTTCTTCTCTGCTTAGAATTTTTCCTTCTTTTATTTCAACAATTGTGTAAGAAGAACAACGGCCAAAATGCGCTGAAACATAACCCCTATCCGTTGAAATTGCAATTTTCATCTCATTCCTCCTTCAAACTGAGCGCATTAATCACTTTGTCTTTTTTCATTATCTTCTTTACAGAGAATTAAAGAAGAGTTAATTTTGACCTTTGCTCCTGCTCCCAACCAGATAAAATCATCCTCGTATTCTTTGGCAAAAAGCTGTCTTGCCCCATCTCCGGAACAGTGGGAGGGACCAACTTTTCTAACTCCTAAATCTCGAAATTGTCCGATAATTTTTTTTGTTTCTTTATTATCAAAGCCAGCCAGGTGAAAGCCACCCAGGACAAGATAAATATCTTTTTTTAATAAATCTTTAGCCATGGTAATGATCTTCACAATTCCGGGATGGGCACAGCCTGTTATCACTACAAGGTCTTTCTCTGTATCCAGAATTATGGATTGTTCTCTAATTACGCCTTCAATTACTCCCCTTTTTTCCTGAGGTCTTCCTTGAAATCCGAGGGGAAAAATCCAGGTATCCAGACTTCAATAGCTGGCTTTTTTGAAATAAGAACTTCAAGGCCGCCTGTATGGTCTCTATGTGTGTGGGAAAGAATGATCACATCGATTTCTTCAGGCTTGATTCCAAGCTTTTCCATATTGACGAGTAAGATCTGTCCCTTTGCTCCCGTATCGAAAAGTATGGACTTTTCCAATCCTTCAATGAAACAGGAAAATCCCCATTCTGCTCTTAAGTTAGGATTAAAGGGATTGTTATCATATACAACAGTTATTGTCAAAGGATTCCTTTCGCTTCCCATTATAAACCCTCCTGAAAGGAATAGGAAAATCAAAAAGATCTTAAACATGATGACCCTTTCTTCTTAGATAAAGAGAATTTACTTTTTTAGAGATGAATTCCATCTTCCGTTTCATGTTCTGTATCCTTTTTCTTAACTCCTCTATCTCTGCTACAGGGATTGATTCAATAGCACCCACAGAACAAACCGAAACACAAACCCCACAGGAATTGCATCTCGCGAAATCTATTCTCGCTTTCCCAAAAATTAAGTTTAGAGCTCCTGAAGGGCACACATTAATGCATGAACCGCATCCAATGCAGAGATCATCACTAACCTTTATCATCCTCCATCAATCTCTTTTGCAAACACCGTCAGAACATGGCGGAGTATCACATCTTTCTTCTCTTCCACAACAGGTTGAGCTATCGGATGAAAATCTTCCCATCCTGAGCACTGAGGGAACTGAGATAAGCTTTTTAATCCTTTCAGACCCACAATGGGAACAGAAAATAGAATCCTCCGAAGCACGATCCTTCATGAAAACTTCCGTTATCTTTCCGCACTCTTCGCATTTATACTCATATATTGGCATTCATTCCTTCCTTGTCATAGGGGTCTTGCATCTGGGACAGGTTATCTGATAGCATGGAACGCCTCTTTCATGGGGAAGCGTGGTTCCACATGAGGGGCAAACGCAGTAACCACCTGGTCCAAGACCACGACCACCCATCCGTCCTCGACTACCTTTCCCCAATCCCCGTCCAGCGCCCGATCCTTTACCTTGACCTGTTCTATCATCCCTTGGCATCTTGACCTCCTTTTTTATTCATGATGTTTCCTATGGTGGTCACACTCACTCTTCTCCTTGCCATAATCCCTTCCTGCACCAGGACGGCAGAGGGACTCTCCGCTTTTCAGTTCGCTTTTGAGAAATCTTTCAATTACATTATCAATCTCGTCGATTATTCCTGTTAGAGTCTGAATGCCCTTCTCGGCAAACAACCCTTGGGCTCGATGTCCCATCCCACCGCAGATGATGCACTCAACGCCGTGCTCATGAAGAAATTGAGGAAGAAAACCAGGTTCATGACCTGGATTTTTAAGAATCTCCTTCTTTACTATCTCACCATTTTGAATCTCCACAAGGATGAACTGGGGACATCGTCCAAAATGTGGTGAAACAAGATTCCCATCCGTTGCAATTGCAATTTTCATTGGTGTACCTCCTTCCACAATGCCTTATTTCTTTTCACCTTCGAGCTCTTCGATGCTCTTTTTTATCTGGTTGAGTTGATCTTGCAAAAATTGAGCATACTGCCTCAACGTCTCAATCTCTGTAGAAGGGGGAACTATCCCAGAGGGAAAGACTGACCAGGAGAAAGGGGTACATCCCATTCCTCTTCCCATCCCCCTTCCAAATCCAGGGCCAACACCATATCCCATTCCGTAATGGGATTGAACATTGGGTTGAGTTGCAGATTGGAATTGATCGGATTTGAACCTTTCAACTGCTTCTCTAACAGTTCCTTCAATCCCTACAATTACCTTAACCCCAGCAGCCTGAAGAGTCTGAAAGGCATTGGGACCACAACTTCCTGTGATCACGGCCTCAGCACCTCTGTTCGCTATCAACTGAGCGGTCTCAATCCCTGCTCCTCCAGGAGAATCCACATTGGGATTCTCAATCACTTCAAATTCCATTGTTTCTGTGTCAATGATGAGGAAAAAGGGAGACCTTCCAAACCTCGGGTCAATCCTTGAGGATAGATCCTTTCCCGTCGATGATACTGCAATCCTCATCTCTCCTTCTCCAACTCATCGATTCTTTTCTTTATCCTTTCCAATTCCTCTTCAAGCATTTCTGCCTCACCTTTAAGGATCTCCAGCTCCTGCTCTGGTGCGACCTTAGTAGCTCCCCAGGGATCATAGGGTGTGGGAAAGCCAGGCATGGGAAAACCTGATGGTTGAGGGAATGGGACATCTCCTCTCCGCCAGGCATAATTCATCTGAGGAGTAGGCCAGAGACCATGCATCAGGTAGTAAGCACCCGGTCCTAATCCATAGGGTCCCCGTCCAGCCCAGCCTGGAGAAAATCCAAACCTCATCCATCCAGGTAATCCCGTCATTCTGTACCACCATCTATATCTCATTTCAAACCTCCTACATTTTTTAAAATAATAAATACATTATTTCTCAAGCTCCGAGAGCCTCTTTTTGACGGCCTCTAACTGTTCCTCCAGCATCTTAGCTTCCATCTCAAGGGCTCTTTTTTGTTCTTCTTTTGTGACAGGATAAAAGGGGAACCAGAAGGGATAAGAGTAATGGGGGTATCGACCCATCCAAGAATAATAATAAGGTGAATAAAACCATCCAAGGGGTCCCATACCAAAAGGCATTTTTTCACCTCCTTTCTTTAATTTTGCTCCCTCTCTTGAGAAGGCGGAGGATAGCCATACCATGGCATATAACTCATCGAAGAGGGATAGCCATAGAAGGGATAAGCCCACCACCATCGAGGCAACCAGGGAAACAATCGACAGAAAGAGAATGGATTACCTCTCCATCCCCAGAAGGGATTCCCAAACCAGCCAAAAGATCCAAAGCCTCTCCATCTAAAACCAAAGCCTCTTGGCATTCAAATCACCTCCTTCTTAATTTAATATTGATAATCATTTTCATTTATTTTAAGCAAAAAAATTATTGGCATTTATTACAAACTCCATAGAATTGGATTTCATGGTCCTTAATCTCAAAATTATATTTCTTCGATAAAGCCATTTCAACCTTCTTCACCAGTTCAATCTCCTCCTTCATAAAATCACTGTAATCGACTATCTTTCCACATTTCATACAAATCAGATGATGATGGTGATCCTTTTTTATTCCATGACCGAGCTCAAATCTGCTTTGTCCATCCCCAAAGTCGAACTTGTTTAGGACCCCCATTTTAACAAGAAGATCCAGGGTGCGATATACAGTGGTTAATCCAATAGCTGGATAGCTCTTCTGGATCGAAGTGTAAATTTCCTTGGCACTTAGGTGCTTTGTACTTCGTGAAAAGAGATCTATTAGAGCTTGCCTCGGTGATGTCATCCTATAACCGTGCCTTCGGAACTGATGTTGCCATCCCTTCAAGGGATTCATCTTACTACCTTGTTGAAAATGATTTTCATATTCAAATATACAACCTTTTTTCCCTTTTGTCAAGTGCTTGTATAACTGGTTGATGTTACTATTTTAAAATGTTAAGAGTTATTACTATTTTGAAATGTTAAATTTTTCTGGTGCTTTTTAGGGTAAATTATACCCAAGGAGGTGCCAGAAATGGATAGGAAACCATTAATTGCAATGAAGGATGTTCAAAGATACAAAGTTTTACAAGATGTTATTGATAAACAATTGAGGGGGTTTGAGGCTTCTGAGATACTTGGATTAAGTTATGTCCATGTCTCAAGGCTTAAAACAAAATTATTAAAAGAAGGATTTGAAAGCCTTTTAAGAAAAATTCCAGATTCTCCACCAAATAAGAAAATAACAGATCAAATGGTTAATGAAATACTAAACCTGCGTAAAGACTTCTATTATGACTTTAATATTATGCACTTTATGGATAAATTAAAAGAAGAACACGGGATTAAATTGTGCTATGAGAGTTTAAGACAGATATTGATTAAAGCAGGAGAACATCAACCAAGAAAGAAAAAGATTATCCATAGACAACGAAGAAGAATGCCTAAAGCAGGAATGCTAGTTTAAATGGACTCTTCTCAACACCAGTGGCTTCTAAATATTCCTGAAAAATTGTGGCTTATTGCAATGATTGATGACGCAAATAATGAAGTACCTTATGCTAAGTTTTTCCCAACTGATACATTATTTGCCAATAGGCAGGTAATAAGAAGATTTATTGAAATAAAAGGTACTTTCATGAGCCTTTATGTTGATAAAGCAAGTCATTTTAAAACTACAAGACATGGAGGATTGCATTACTCAGTTAATCAAGAACAAGATGATACTCAGATAGAAAGAGCCTTGGAAGAATTAGGTATCACTATTATTCCTGCTAATTCTCCTCAGGCTAAAGGTAGAATAGAAGTTAGGTTCAGATTATTTCAAGATCGTCTTATTAAAGAGATGAGACTTGCTGGAATCAAAAATTATGATGAGGCAAATAAATTCCTGACTGAGAAATTCTTGCCTTGGCATAACACTAAATACACCCATGAGGTTGAAAGTGTTTATATGCCTATACCAAAAGAGAAAAATTTAGATTTAATCTTTTGTATCAAAAAAGAAAGAACGGTCAACAATGATAATACCATTAGTTTCAACGGTTCTATTATCCAAATACACCATCAAACATGAGACTCTCCTTTGCAAAAACAAAGGTTGATGTATGTTTATTAGAAGATAATAGAATCTTCGTATTGGATAAAGACAAAGTTGTTGCAGAATCTGTGTTCTCTAAGGACAACAAAACCATTAAGAAAGAAAAGAAGATAGAAAGGTTGTTAAATCAAAGGGAACACATGCCAGTAAAGATATTTCCAAAGAAGACTTATATTCCACCGGCAGAACATCCATGGAGAAAATCATTTGCTAAATGGATTAAATTAAGAGAAGAAGCTAAAAAGATAAGAGGGTTGGCATATGAGAGACAGATAGAAAAGAATGAAATTTGGCAGGTATCCAAACCCTTACCAAGTTCAAAAAAACTCAAATAAAGGGCAACCAGAGGCTAAATTCAAGATTGATTTGGGGCAGAAACCAGAGATTTTGCAAAATTCAGATAAAAATGAGATTGAAGTTATGACAAATTGAAGATGGAAAATTTAACATTTCAAAATAGTAAAGATTTAACATTTGACTTTAGTAATAACACTTCCAGAGCACTGGTTTAATCAGCAGTGATGTCCCTGAAGAAATTGCTGACTGCTACCGATTGTTTATCTCCCTCCAATTCCGCTCAAAACCTATTGTTACAGGGACTTTTCTCATTGAAGGATTCAAGCCAATGTTTGAAATACTTTTTGCCATAAGGGGAGAATCTGCGGAATTAAGGAAGAAACCCCTTGCTATTTTCGATGCCTCTCCCTCCCCTCCTTTAAAATGGAGCAACTTGACAACCCAGAGTGTTATTGACTGCGCACGAGCAGGAATTCCTTCAGAGTTTGTTTCCATGTCTCTCACTGGTGCCACCTCACCAGTAACCCTTTCTGGAGCATTGGTTCAGCACTCTGTTGAGAATCTTGCAGGATTGGTTATTTCTCAATTGGCACAGCCTGGAGCACCTGTCATTTTCGGTGGCTCACCGGCCAGTTTTGACATGAGAACAGGAACTCCTCCCAATCGGAAAAAGGCTGAAGCTTCCAACCCATGCCTACATGGGTCTCAGTGATGCTAAGTGTGTTGATTGTCAAGCAGGATTAGAGTCAGGGATTGGTGCAATTTTGGCTGCTTTCTCTGGAGTTAATGTGGTTTCAGGGGGAGGGATGATGGATTTTGAAAGTTGTCAAGGCCTTGAGAAACTTGTCATAGACAAGGAGATCTCCGGAATGGCTTACCGCCTTATCGAAGGGATCAGCCAGAGGGACGAACCCATAGCCATTGAACTCTTCACCGACTTAGAGAAAGGCATTAACTTTCTCACCCATCCCCACACAAAGAGGTGGTATCGTGTTGAAAAGACCTTTCCAAAGATAATTGATCGAGGAAATTATGGACAGTGGCTCAGTTCAGGGAAACCAACCTTGACTGACCGTGCCTCAAGACAAGTTGAGTATCTCTTATCGCAGAAAGAGGAACCTTTTCTTTCAGATGAGATAAAAAAGAAATGAAAAAAATTATGGAATCATACGGAAAACGCTTCGGTTTGGAAAAACTTCCTTCCATTGAAGAATCGTGAAAGGAGAGCAAAAAATAAAATATGGATTAATCCCAGGGCTCAATCTTTTCGATACAACTCTTCTTGTCATTGGGTCTGTTTTTGGTTCAGGTATTTTCCTCACAACAGGAGACATTGCCCTCTCCCTTCCTTCCAAGGGATGGATATTGCTCGTTTGGATTGCTGGTGGGCTCATAACCCTTACAGGTGCTCTCACATTTGGAGAATTGGGAGCATCTCTCCCAAGAGCAGGGGGGCAGTATATTTATTTAAAGGAAGCCTATGGTTCTCTTGCAGGTTTTCTCTACGGCTGGACGTTCTTTCTGATCATTCAAAGCGGAGGGGCTGCTGCAATTGCAGCAGGATTTTCCGAGTATGTTGGTTATTTCATCCCATTCCTCTCCCCCAACATGCAATTATTAAAGTTACTCTCTTAGGTTTTACCTATACCCTGTCTTACGGTCAGATTGTGGCAGTCATTGCAATAGTAAGCCTGACCATCACAAACTATTTTGGTTTGAAATCAGGAAGTTTAGTCCAGAATCTTTTCACTGTACTGAAGATTGCTGCCGTTGTTTTCATTGGGGTTCTTGGTTTTTTAATAGGTAGAGGAGGCAATCTGAATTTTTATGATTTCTTCTCCACAAGTAATTTCCATTTTAACTGGCTCAACGCCTTCGGGATTGCTCTGATAGCTGTTTACTGGACGTACGATGGATGGTATTCTGTCAACTGCACAGCCAGTGAAATTAAGAATGTCAAAAAAATTTACCCCTTGGCTTGATCCTCGGGATTCTATCTGTGAATCTCATCTATTTTTTGATGAATCTTGTTTATCTTCATGCCTTACCGGTTTCTAAAATAGAAGGGGTGAGGAGAATAGCGGAGACATCAGCACATGCTCTCTTTGGTCCCAAAGGAGCAACTCTGATCTCAGCAACCATCATGATTTCCATTTTTGGGTGCCTGAGTGCTACCATTCTCTACGGTCCTCGTGTTTTCTACGCCATGGCTGAAGATAAACTGTTCTTTAAAAAATTGGCTTCAATACATCCTAAGTATCATTCACCTGCGAATTCCATCATTGCCCAGGGAATCTGGTCATGCATTCTCTGTCTTTCAGGAACATTCTCTCAGCTCTATGAGTATGTTGTTTTCGCTTTGATCCTTTTCTTCTTCTTTGCAGGGCTATCAGTTTTTATCTTGCGATGGAAACATCCAGAATTGGAGAGGCCATACCGAACCTGGGGTTATCCTCTTGTTCCTCTCATCTTCATTGTTGTAAATGCCTGGTTGTTCATCAACACACTCGTTCACCAGGTTTGGCAGTCAGCTCTTGGATTGATCATCATTGGAATAGGTCTCCCTGCTTACTTTTTCTGGAGAAGAAAGAGTCCCTAATAGTTCTCTTTTTTTATCTTGGCAAAGAGTTCATAGAGAATGGGCAGCAATATCTGCTCAAAGAAAATGGCAACAATAAAACCTCCAATATAAACTAATGCTAAAGGAAGGTGGATTTCTGAGCCAGTTGTGTATCCCAATGCAAGAGGTAGGACTCCTAAAATTAAAATAAGTTCTGTCATGAGAATAGGTCTTAATCGGGTGAGTGAGCCTTGAATCACTGCTTCGTGAAGTCCTAACCCTTCTTTCCTCAAGTCGTTTATTTTTCCTATCAAAAGGATTCCATTTTGTAAGGCAATGCCGAATAGGGCAATAAAACCAATGAGAGAAGAAACATTTAAGGTCTGACCACTAATAAAAAGAGCTAAGACTCCTCCTGCCAGGGTCATTGGGACATTGATGAGTATCAGTAAAGATTGACGAATTGAACCCAGAGAAGAAAAGAGAACTAAAAAAACAATGAGAGAAACTACAATTAACATTAAGGTGAGCTGTTTCATAGCCTTTTGTTGACTTTCGAATTGACCTCCAAAAGTGACAAAATAGCCCTTAGGTAAAGAGACCTCTCTTTCCATCTTTTCTTCAGCCTCTTTAACAAAACTACCAATGTCTCTATTAACTACATTGCAAAGGATTATTTTTCTTCTCATTAAATTCTCTCGAAAGATGGTATGTGGTCCCTCGCTTTTGGTAATCTCTGCCATATGAGAAAGGGGAATCCTCTGGCCATCAGGTGTATCTATAAGCGAGTCCTCGATAGCTTCTTCATCCTTTTGATATCTATCAGGGAGACGGAGCAGGATCGAGGTAATTCTATCAGCTTCATAGACATCGGTTACCTCTAAGCCATTTAAGGCAGTTTCTATCATCTCTGCCACCTCTTCATTACAAACCTCACCTATTATCCACCCTAAACCAAGCTCCTCCCCTATCTTCCTTATGATAAGAACTGGTCCAAATGTAAAGGATTGCTCTGCCTTTAAATCTCCTTCAGTAAAAAGCTCACCACCAGCATATCTCGCTAATTTTTTGCTAATTCCAGCAAATTCTCCTTTTCGATTAAATCAACCCTCCCTAAATGGGCAATCACTCTTTGTTTGGATTTGCCCTTCTCTCTGTATGATTCAACTATCCTCAAATATTCCCTATAATTCCTGTTTTTCTGTCTTTACTCTTCATTGTTCTTAAAAACATTTTGTCACCTCTAAATTAATTTTAAAAATATCCAAAACATCATGATTAATTAAAGCACATAAAAAGAGCCATGTCAGGAGAGTCAAGAAAAAATTTGTCACTACAAAGAAATCAAAAAAACAGGATTTAAAATGGGTATCTAATTACAGGGGATATTAATTTTAAGGGGTTTTTGGAAGTGAAACAAAATGAAAACTATATCAAAAATGGAATTCAAACCTAAATTTTGTCAAACATGAGATAAGGGTGAGGCCGGGGAAAACGAGCAGGATTTGCGTAGCTTTTCCCTAAAGGTAGTGTCAAAAATAAGTGCAATAAAAATAATTGCTATGATAAAACAAGTTCAGGCTATAAGCTGGATTGGGGCTAAGCGAAGCCAGATAGGCTCTGCTCTAAGCCGGAAGCGCTCGTAAACTTGAAAATACATGATTAATAGAATAAATAATCAACACTGTGCAGCAGCCCATCCACGACATTGTGCATCAGAATGGGACCGACTAAACTCCTTGTCTCTTGATAAATGTAACTCGAAAAAAGGCCGTATGCAGTAGCAAAGAGAAGATGTGGAACCAAAGTTAGCCACGAACCGCCGAAAAACATATGGGGGCCAAAATGTCCCACCCCGAATATAATTGCTGTTATTATCGAACCGATATGAAAATCCCACTTATACAGGGTAACAATCCCCTTCAGTTTTTTCATTAAATAAGTCTGCACCAACCCTCGGGTTATGGTCTCTTCAAAGATACCGACAAAAATCCACTGGAAAGTCATCATTCCCAGGATATTGACTGAAGTCAGGAGAGAGGGATGTGCAGGCTTAAATTGAACTCCGGATATTAATTCGGGAAAATGGTTCAATAATATTCCTAAAAGGCCAACGAAGATACCCAGGACGAGGCTGAGTTTGATTTTAAGATTTTTGCTTGCCAGACTGAAACCGTAATCTTTGAGCCTGCCTCGAGAAATTTTCCAGATTATGAACATGCCTACGGCAAACGCAACTGAGTCGCCGATATACTTTGGTATCCAAGGAGAACCTTCAACTAAAGGCATGTATCCGGGAATTCTCTTGAGTAAAGCGAGGATGAAAAAGCCCGCTCCAAATGCAAGAAACATCCACAGGCATGATTTACCTATCGCCTGCCATTTTATTTCAATGTCGTTTGTTTTAATCACACCCATTAGCCTTTCTCAGCCAAAAAGATTTTGGTAAGCAAGCATCTTTGGAAGCGAGCGTTCTTCAGTGTTTTTTCTTTTAATAGCTTTGGTAATACATCGTATTTCACCCACCAGGGTATTCCACCTTCAGCTATGGCTAAAATGCCTCCTGGCTTGAGCACTCGAATCATTTCAAATACTGCCTTCTCTCTGTTAGGGTGAATGTTGTGAAGTACATAAACAGAACCTATTGCATCAAAATAATTGTCGGGAAATGGGATCTCTCTGGCATCAGCAGTTTTTACTTTTACAATATTTTCTACTCCCTCAATTCGTATGTTTTCAAGCACCCTTTCGGGAATGTTTCCCGAGAGGTCGCCTTTTTTCCATACATCTATGCCCCAGACTTCACCTCCTGTAACTTGTCTGGTAAAAGCAATAGAAAGTGAGCCGCTCCCGCAACCAACATCCAATACTTTACTACCTTTATTCACCTTACATTGATCTACTATAAATCTACTCAATTTGTCGCGATACCAATTGGTGGAATTTATCAACATCAAGGCTGTCATGTAGAGAAAACACACGAAGAGAGTAAGAAATAGATACTTCCACCAGCCTGGAATAAGAAGAAATCCCAAAAGGAAAATCACAGTTAGAGAAATGAATACGAGCAAATCTTTTGGTGCTTGAACACCATAGTTGGGCTTCTTTCTCGTTTTATTTTTCATCTTGTGCTCTCTTCTTCCTCAATAAATAGGTTTTCAAAGCGCAACAGAGCAAAAGAGTGGGGAGTAACAAGTTCAGGTAAAATAATACAGGCTGAGAGCCTGCTCCCATCGCAACCAGCTCGTAGATATGAAGAAAGATCCAGACGATCGCAACGGCTACAACAAGCATGCGATCCTTTTTTCTCCACCAGAGAAAGGCTGTGGCAGTAGTCACAATGAACCCCACAATCGGGCCTGAATATGAGCTAATGACAAGAAACACCAAATTGCTTAAGGACAGCAGCACTAAAACAGCCAGAACAAATTTTTCATTTACGCTTTGCATCATAAAAAGTCCGTTTTAATCCTCTCACAACATTCCACATCGGAACTCTTCTCATATACCTCCTATAGCGGTCTCCAAATTTTTTGATATTAAATGCATCTTCATTTTGAGATGCCATCCAAAAGCAGAGCAGGGAAAATGAATTTAATTTATAAAGGTTATAATGGTTAATCTTTAAAATTGTGTTTTTAGAAAGATAACTCCAAGCCAATATAAAAAGCCTTTGGTTTTATAGGACCATAAACATAGCCGGAATCTCTGTTTACTCCTTTATCTAAATCTTTTTGGTAAGAATTAAGCATATTGTAGATGCCAAGGAAGATGTTAGCTTTATAGTTTTCAGCAAGATTTAAGGGCTTGTAAAGCTTTACATTCATAACCCAGAAGGGCTGGGTTGTTTCTAATTTATCGTTCTCAATATATCCTGCAAAATGAGGAGCCTTCATTGAACCAGTATATTCTATGGAAAGGTCAGCGTTTACCACTTTGTTATTTTCGTAACTTATAGTGGTGAATCCGTAATAGTTAGGAGTTCTAAAAAATTCTCTTGAGTTGAAATCCGGCTCTGGCTCCTCAAGTTGGCTTCGTTGAATAGTCCAACCTGAAGCGAGAGAAAATTTTGGTCCCAAAACCAAGCCAAAGTCAAAAGAGAGTCCATACACTTTTGAACCTGATCCATTTATTCTCTCTAAGATCCTTGCGTTTTCAATTCGACTAATTTCATGAAGGATAAATGTGTTAGATAGTTTCGTATAAAAAGCCTCTAAGCTAAATTGAAAGAGGCTTCTTTCAATCTGCTTTCCATAATCAAAACCGCTGCTTATACTATACGATTTCTCTTCCTTTAAATTTGGAGAATTTGTTATCATCATTCCTTCGCCACCAACCTGAGTTATGTGCAAGTCTTCATCAAAGACTTGAGGTGCTCTGAATCCAGTTGAAAAGGTAGTTCTAAAACTCAAGTCTTTCATGATGTTCAAAAGGATGCTTAATCTGGGCGTAATGATGTTTCTATCTAAAGCTGAATGTTTGTTTATTCTCACTCCGGTTAGAAGAGTAAAAGTCTTACTTATTTTGAAATCATCCTGAATGAAAAAACCGATTTCGTGATAAGTATCTTTGATTATTCTGTTATATCCTGCGGCTTCATCTTCGATTTTATCTCTTTTATACTGAGCTCCGAGAGAAAAAAGGTGTTTCCCTAATTGATAGTTAAACTGGAAGTTGAAAAATAATAGGGGGTTTTCTGTAATTCCATAGGCCTTTGGGTCCATATGGCTTCCGTAATAAGTATTCCTTTTAGCATCTAGAAAGGAGAAGGAAAGTTTGTAGTGGATTTTTTCTGAGAGAACGTGATTCCATTCTGAAGTGAAGCCTAGTTGGTCTGATTTTGCCCATTCAGCTGTGTTGGCCTCGTGGGGAGGTTTATCAAAGTGATCACCTCCTCTCCTCTCCTCAAAAATTCTGTAAAAACCTAATTTAAGGTTCCCTTCGATCTTAGAAAAATAATTATAAAAGTTGAGGCCAAAAGATGTGTTGGATAAGGTGCCGAGTTCAGAGAAGCTGTCTTCATTTAAGTCTATGGGCTCTCTTTTCTGGTAATTTGCGAATAGAAAAGCTTTAGTATTTAAGTCTTTTGAGACAATGCTGGAACGGAAACCAAGGTCAGTGAAGGGTTTCTTGGAAATGGATTCTTGGTGGAGTTTTAAGATACTTTTATTTTCTTGAGGTTCTTCTGTTAAAACATTTATCACACCAGCTACAGCGTTTCCCCCATAAAGAGCCGATCCTCCTCCTTTAACAACTTCAATCCTGTTAAGCATTTCCGCTGGAATTTGTTCTAATCCGTAAACCCCAGTCATAGCGGTGACCATTGGTGAACCATCGATGAGAATTTCTGTATATTTTCCTTCCATACCATTAATTCGAACTTGAGTGAAGTTGCAATTTTGACAATTGTTTTCAATTCTGATTCCTGTTGTCTGAGTAAGGGACTCAGCTAAATTTGTCGCTTCTTTTCTTTCAATTTCCTTGCTAGTAATGACCTCAGTTTTCACAGGAGTTTCGGCGAAGAGCTTGGGTGTCTGTGTGGCGGTTACTACTATTTCTTCAGATATTTTTTTTATCAATATTATTTCATAGTTAAGTTTGTCTTTGTCAAGATTGAAAGGCTCAGAGATATAATCCATATATCCCTCTGCATAAACTTCAACAGTGTATCTACCTTGTGGAATTTGTTCTATAACGAAGAAGCCCGATACATCAGTTTCTACAGATTTACCTATTGCAGGAACCAAAACGATTGCTTTTTTTATAGGCTCGTTTTCCCAGTTTATGATTTTTCCTTTAAGGGTGAGGAGTTTACTTTGTTGCTGACGATGCTGGTAACGGTTTTGATGGGATTGTTGAGCAGAGATTAATTGAACTAAAGTTAGTAAGAATATAATATTTAACAATAAAATTTTTATTTTCATTTTTCCTCCTCAGCAAAAAATTCTTGGAATTAACGTAAGAAGAAATTATTTAAGCTGAGGGAGGAGAACGAGAATTTTTGTGAAATGAGAAGGTTTTTGGATTGTATATAAAATTGGAAATAACTATATTCTCAAAAAAGCAGAGAGGTGGAAGAGTGAAAAATTCAATGTCTCCTGTTGCAAATGAAGAATTATGAAAATTACAGGCAGGACAAAAATCTCTGCTAAAGGGGGAGGTTTCGGTATGGAAGAAATCAATGAAAAGACTCAATACCAAAAAGAAGAAAAGAAACAAAAACAAGCAGATCCGCTTTTTGTATGAAGCAAACATGTCTCTGCTGTGAGAAATTTCCCTATTCATCATCTGTATTTTAACTTAATGATATTGGAAAAGCAAGTTTTTATAGTATTATTAGGTTTATAAGGAATTTGATGGGCGATACGAACCTAACTATTTCTCTTTTAAAAAACTATATGTCTTTTTGCTTTTTCTCGATAAGCTAAATAATCCTCTATTTGTTACCTCGGAAATTATTTCTTTCTCTTTCATGTGGTGGTCGCTGAAAGATAGTACACCATTGGGTTTCAATACCCGATGTAGCTCTTTTAATGCTCCATTTGGATCGCTCAAATCATGAAATGCATCGTATAATGTGACTACATCTACGCAATTGTCTGGCAATCCGGTTTTGCAATCGGAAAGAATTGTTTCTATATTTCTCAGTTGATTTTTTGAAGCGATACGCTGGACCATCTTAATTGCAAGTGGATGGATATCAAGAGCGTAGATTTTCCCGGATTTTCCCACCAATTTTGCAAGAGGGATTATATAACTCCCAGGTCCACACCCATAATCAAGCACATGGAACCCTGATTTTATTCCCACCTCTTTCAGGATATTCATGCGAGGGACGAAAAGGTCGCGAAATTTGTAGGTGAGAGACATTATTTTGAGATGGAGATTGGACTTTGCTTTTATCCATGCCGATTTCCTTGCCATTCATTTATTTTAACTCCTTTGAAACCTTCTCATATAGAATCTCTTCCCTTTGTATTCCATTACGATTAGTTCTTTATTTGCAACTAATTTTTGAATTATGGTCCGATCAACTTTAGCTTTTGACAAAAACTCTTTCACAGCATCCTCTCTCATGGGATGCACAGAGGTAATACTCATGAGGTCTTCCTCAATGTCTCCGGTAAAGGCAAAAGCGTTTCCTTCGTAACCTATTAAATATTCTACTTGCTCTATCCTTTTCTTAAAGATTTGAAAAATAGAACTAATCTTTTCTTCCTCTGGCGGCTGAACCCATTTTTCAGCTGGTGGTCTTGTGGGAATGGAAAGGTAGGCTTTGAAAGGTCTGAGAAGAGATAGAAAATCTACTATCTCGTAAATTTGTTCTATTCCATCATTCAGTCCTTTCACGAACATCGTTTCTGTGATTAACTTACCACGATAATATGAGGCAAATCCGAGTATCCCGTCTAAAATTAAGTCTAAATTCAACCTCTTATGTGGGCGATTTATTTTTCGCCAGACATGTTCCCTGACAGAATCTATTTTCAAGGAAACCAGATTCGCTTTGCTGAGATTTTCCCAAAGATCTTTATTATAAAGAAGAGAAGAGTTTGTAATCACCGCAATTTTAATCCCTAAAGATTTTAGAAGCTCGATTTCCTTACCGAGGTTAATATCAAGAGTGGGTTCTCCATCGGGAACAAAGGTGAGATAATCGATGTATTCCCCAATCTTCCGCGTCTTTTTTATCTTATCCTTCACTTCTTTTAATATCTCCTCTGGCTCATAAAATGCGTTGCGTTCGATCTGCAATTTTGCAGTGCGACCTAACTGGCAATATACACAGGAATATGTACAAACCTTTGGAGGGATGTTGTTAATGCCTAAACTTTGCCCTAAGCGCCTCGACGGAACAGGACCAAATATATAGCGGCAATTCTTTTCATTCATTGCTCTTTCTGTATAGCCTTTTCCATGGCTCTCTTTTATTGAATAAATAATCAGCCAGTGCATTCCGTAAAGTAATAACTGTAAGAAGAGCACAATGCCGATCCTCTTTCGGAAGACCACCCAATGCTTCAAGAATCTTTTTCTCATTCACTGTCATTGCCTCTGAGATTCTTTTTCCTTTGACCATTTCTGTCATCATGCCTCCACATGCAATTGTTGTTCCACAACCATCAGTTAAGAATCCGCAATCCACGATAATCTCTCGTTCAATTTTTAAGAAAATCTCCATGGTATCCCCACAGATCCCTGTGAACTTTGCATATCCATCAGGATTTTCAATCTTTTTCATGTTTTTTGGATTCATCCAATGATCAAGAACAATCTTTGTATATCTTTTTCTCAACTTTTTCAGAATCTCTTCTTGAAGCATATCTCCAGATTCTTCAAATTTTTTTGCCAAACTTCCCTCCTTATCCTAAGATCTTCTCGAGATAATTCCAGATATCCCTGATCTTACTGGATACCTCGCCCTCATAATACTCTACTACTGGAGTCTTTTTCACCAAGGAATGGGTTACAATTTCATCAAAAGGGATTTTCCCAAGGAATAGGATATTTTCACTTTTACACCAGTTCTCTATCTTTGCCGAATTCTCCAGATTTATGTCGAATTTATTTATAACACAGGAAACTCTGACTCCAAAGTGCCTTGCAACGCCTATAATCCTTTCCATGTCATGGATTCCCGGAAGGGTAGGCTCTGTAACAACAAGGGCAAGATCAGCCCTGGAAAGGGTTGCAATAACAGGACAACCGATCCCTGGAGGCCCATCAATGATTAGATAATCCAGATCTCCTTTTTCAGCAATCATTTCAGCATTCATCTTCACCAATGTTACAAGCTTACCAGAATTCTCTTCAGCAATACCCAATTTTGCATGGACCATTGGACCATATCTTGTCTCTGATACATACCATTCTCCTGCAAGATTATCTTTCATTGTGATGGCATTCAAAGGGCATATAAAAGAACATAATCCACAACCCTCACAGGATATGGAGTCTATATGAAAGTAAGGATCAGGGATTATCGCTTCAAACCGGCAGATATCCCGACATATTCCACACCCTGTGCATATATCGAGGTCTATCAGAGCCTTTTTCCATCCTTTAAATTCGTGCTTTTCCTTTATCTTAGGGCTAAGGATGAGATGGAGGTCTGCAGCATCCACATCGCAGTCCACCATTACCTTTCTTTTTGCGAGAGCAGCAAAAGATGCAGTGATAATCGTTTTTCCCGTTCCTCCTTTTCCACTGACAATAGCGATTTTCTTCATAAAATCATAACCCTATCCAGTAAAAGATAATTCCCACACCTAAGCCAAAGGCGAGATTAAAAAGCTTTATCAGAATGGAATCTCTCAAAGAATGGGAGAGAAGGGGAAGCATTCCATGTCCATCCTGAACAAAGGAACTTGTTAAGAGAACAGAGAAGGGAATTAGACCCTGAGCAAACATTGTCACAAATATAAGATGGGGACCTGATTCAGGAATAATTCCCAATAAGGCACTTATGACCAAAATCCATGCCATATTTTCTTTAACAAAACCTTCGAGATTCCATTGCTCAAGACCTACATGAACTATAAGGAGCGCAAAGAATGTCCATAAAAATACTCGCCAGATATGTTTCTTTATAATATGGTCAATGATGTGTTCCCTTAGATAATGGTCTGGAACAATAGCGGAAATTAGAAGGGCTATCCATAATAAAATGAATAAACTTGTCCTTTCCCAACCCCATTCCTTTGGACCGATTATGCCGAATCCAATGAGAAGTAAGAATAGAATCGAGACAACCATAATAATTGTTCTTAAAAATAGAATTTTTGGAAATATTTTCCAGACACTTGCATCAAAACATCGACACTCTTTATCGTCGATGTGAAGAGGTGCAAGTTCACATTCTTTACATGGCGTAATTTTTAGTAAAGGGACAATTTTATCTATGAGCCAGGCAAAGATGATTCCAAAGATAAACAGAAGAACATGAAGGATCATCGCTGTCTTGGGAAACATGGCAAGTATAACATACGACTCATCACCAGCAGTGGCAATCATCCCACCTGTAATAGCGCCAAAGGAGAGGAGTCCTCGCACATAGAAGGATACATTCATAAATGCACCAAGACACCCGGGTGTTGCGCCGAGGAATGAAGCAAGGATATACTGTTGAAACCTCCCCCCATGCATTACTACCGTTATTTTACCCCTTGTTAAGACATTAATATAGTCGACAAGCATCATCATCACGAATACAAATAGGGTAATCATTAAAGAGTTGATAAACACATGGAGATATTCAGCCATTTAAACTTCCTCGTCTTTGGAAGTCCGAAGCCTTAATTTTTCTTTCAATTCTTTTTCTGTCATATCTTTTTTACTCAGTTCAAATATTTTCTGATATAATTCGTGAAATCTATTTTTATAGTGAGAATTTACTTGAATTACGGGGATTCCTTTTGAATAGGCGATGGCAATATTTCTATCCATTGGTATACGCATCAATATGGGAATATTTTCTTTTTCACAATATTCATCAATGCTGTTGTCTCCAATACCATCGCGATTGATTATAACTCCCAAAGGAATTCTTAATTTGCGTATGGTTTCAACTGCAAGGATAAGGTCATTCAGTCCAAAAGGTGTGGGTTCTGTCACCAATAAAGAAAAATCACTCCCTTTTACCGATTCTATCACTTGACATGATGTGCCGGGAGGGACATCTATAATGGTTATGCCATGGGGATTTATGCGCCCTTTAAGGGCTCGAATCAGGGGAGTGGCTTTCGGCTCCCCAATATTCAATCTACCCTGGAGAAATTCGATTCTTCCCGAGCTGCCCTCATCAATTTTACCAATCTCCATTTCTTCTTCAGCGACAGCTTTCTCTGGACAGAAGAAAGTGCAGGCACCACATCCATGACAGAGCTCAGGGAAAAGCAAAACCTGATTTCTTACCACAGCAATGGCTTTATAAGCGCATACCTCAGCGCATTTTCCGCAGAAGGTGCATTTCGAATAATCAATTTTGGGGATCGGTAAACCTACAGGGGAAGAATGGCTAATTTCTGGTTTTAGGAATAGGAAGGCATTAGGTTCTTCCACATCACAATCAATGAATTGAATTCTTTCTGCGCTTTTATCTGCGAGGGAAAGGGCAAGACCCACTGCCACAGTGGTTTTCCCAGTTCCACCCTTACCGCTGGCAACCGAGATAATCATTGGCTTAATCAATTCGAACTAAAGCTTGTTCTAAATCCTCCTTTAAATCTTCAAAACCTTCGCAACCGACAGAGAGGCGAATTAAATCGTCGGTGATTCCAGCTTTTTCTCTTTCTTCTCTAGCGTGACTTTACTAAGCAAGAGCGTCGCATAAGAGACAATCTATTGAAATTATTAGAACAAACGATCTTTTCAATTGTATACACTGAATGGGATATTGGTTTTTAAATCAACTTCAAGCAAAC
>JBFMAE010000041.1:0-4773 GCA_040756085.1 Thermodesulfobacteriota bacterium
TTCATGGCGATATCGGAGGCGAAAATTCTTGAAATGGCAGAAAGGTTCTCTGTATCTTCAAGCCGGGCGTCAATCAGATCGGCTGCCTTATAAACCAATGCGCGAGCTGATTCTACCTGGGTCGCCATATCGGCGATCATGAATTGAATCGCTTGAAAAGAGGAAATAGGTTTTCCAAACTGCACTCGTTCATTTGCATAATGGACTGCAAAGTCGAGAGCCCCTTGAGCAATGCCCACCGCCTGAGCTCCCACTGCTGGCCTCAACATCTCCATGGTTCTTCTTGCAATCTCCCATCCCTCCCCCTCCTTCCCCAGACAATTTTCCTGGGGGAGATAGCAGTTTTCAAAGATCACATTGGCCACCACTGACCCCCTCATTCCTATCTTCTCCTCTTTCTTTCCAAAACCGAGCCCCGGAGTTCCCTTCTCCACGATAAAGGCGGATATCCCTTCTTTCTCCTTACCAGGATGGGTGACGGCAAAAACGGTATAGAAGTCGGCTATGCTCCCGTTGGTGATGAAGCATTTACGTCCATTGAGAAGATAATCCCCACCTTTCTTTTCAGCCCTCGTCCCGATGAAGGCAGGATCCAACCCCGATTCCGTTTCAGCCAAGGCCAATGCAGTGAGGTTATTTCCTTCAGAGATCCTAGTGAAATAGCGTTCCTGTTGGGATGGATTCCCTCCTATCAAGAGAGGCAGGGTGCCTATCCCTTGGGCGAGGATCAACAGGGATGAGGAGCCACAGACCTTCGCAATCTCCTCGATCACCAGGCAGAAAGAGGTCATGTCTCCATTGGTTCCGCCATATTGTTCAGGAAGGAGAATAGAGAGAAATCCTTGTTTGCCAAAAGCATCCACTAAATCCCATGGAAACTCCCCCGTGATGTCGATTTTGGCTGCTCTGGGTTGGACAATTCTCTGAGCGGTTTTTATTGCAGCGTCCCTGATCATCTGTCTCTCTTTTTCTATACCCTTCATAGGGATCTCCTTATATAGGCATCGTGTGTTGATTGCTTATAAATTAAATAAGTTAAATAAAATAGATGGGTTTTGTCAAGGGGAAAGCACGACAGATTCGAGGTAAAAGGGAAATACCTGCAGATCGATGAACTATTCAATCTTAAGTTCCAAGTTGATCATGTCCCCTCCTCTTGTAAATCCCATGGTACGGAAGAATTTAAGGAGATCCCAATCGTTCCAATTTACTAAGGTATAGACCATGCTGACGCCAATGGCCTTAAGATTCTTAATAAACTCTTCACTCAATTTTCTTGCAACGCCTCTATTTTGGTAATCTGGATCGACTCCGATCGTACTGATCCAACCGATCGTATCGGGAATGCCGAATTCCCATCCACTCACCTCACCCACAATAAACCCGATCACTTTCCCCTCATATTCAGCGACCAGGCAGGACAGAGGATATCGAGGGTTAGGAAGCTCGATCTTACTCATCCAATAATCTCGCCTGGGTTTTCCTAAAACCTTACGATCAATTTCAACAATCGCATCTAGATCCTCAATTGTCAGAGGTCGTATATTCAATTTGGTTAAAAAATCCTCTTCCATCGATATCTCCCCGTCCTCTATTCCACCCCTATTCAATGACTGCGATCACTGCTTCTGCCTCGACCTCTTGGCCCGGGGCAACACAAATCTCCTTTACCGTTCCAGTGATTGGAGCAACTACGGGCATCTCCATCTTCATGGCTTCTAATACGGCAACCTGATCGTTTTCTTGGACCTTATTCCCAACCTTTATTGTCACAGAAACAATCTTACCCACCATTGGTACGGTCACGGGTGTGGCCATAACATTCTCCTCCTCTCACAAAGCGATTTCTTTATTTTAAACCTAATACATTTCTGGCAATGATCATCTTTTGAATATTGGATGTCCCCTCCACAATCTGGTAAGATTTTGCATCTCGATAAAATCGTTCCACAGGATATTCTGTGGAAAAACCATAGGATCCAAAGATTTTGACAGCCGTGTTAGCCGCCCGAACGGCTACCTCCGCTGCAAAATATTTTGCGCACGAAACCTCTATCGTGTTTCTCTTACCCTCATCTCTATTACAGGCAGCCCGATAGACCAGTAGCCGGGCAGCCTCCTCTTCCACATACATCTCGGCAACCTGTTCTTGAATCATCTGGAAATTGGCAATGGGTTGTCCAAACTGTTCCCGTTCATTGGCATAACGAACAGAATGCTCGAGGCAAGCCCTCGCCACCCCCACTGCCCTTGCCGCCGAGGAGAGCCGTGTATTGTCCAGCATTGCCATGCAGATTTTGAACCCATCCCCCTTTTGACCTACCAGACTATCCATGGTTAATTTGACATCTTCGAAGACGATCTCCCCTGTCGGAGCGCAGTAAAGCCCTAATTTTGTATCGATGGCCTTCTGGGTCACGCCCTGGGAATGCATGTCCACCAAAAAGGCTGACATCCCTCTATGCTTTGCTGCCCGATCGGTATAGACATAAACGATTCCCAAATCGGCGACAGGTACTCCTGAGATCCACATCTTCGTTCCGTTCAGAATGAATCCACCCTCCACTTCCTGAGCAGAAGATTTCATGGAAGCGACATCGGATCCGGTATTGGCCTCAGTAATGGCAAAACAGCCCAGAAGGTCGGCATTTATCAATTTGGGAATCCACCGTTCTCTCTGCTCTTCGGTTCCAAAGTTGAGAAGAACGGGTTGAATGGAATTCATCTGGAGATTGAAAGGTAATCCCCAGGAAGGTGAAATCCTGGCGATCTCTTCCGTCATCAGTGTAGCTGCAAGGAACCCACTCTCATTCCCACCGTATTTCTCAGGTGAAATGCATCCAAAGAAGCCCAACCTCGCCATCTCTTTCACAATCTCTCGACGAAATCGATGCTCTTTTTCATCTTCCTCCATCGTTGGAGCGATTTTCTTCTCTGCAAAATTTTTGGCCATCTCTCGCATTGCTTCCTGTTCTTCTGTGAATTTAAAATCCATAAAATCGCCTCCTTCTTGTCAGATTGCAGATTGTGCAATTAATAACAAACTATCTTTTTTTTGTCAAGACAATTCTATTTTGTTTGATTTAAATATAACCCACTGTATTTATTTAAATTTTAATTGTCTGCAGAAAAAATGTAATTACAGCTTCTTGACAATGAATTGGAAATGAGGGATAAAAAAATGATGAGAATTATGGGATTGGATATTGGTTCACATACCATCGGGTTGGCAATGAGTGATGAACTGGGAGTAACTGCTCAGGGTCTCAAAACGATCAAGAGGAAGTCCTTGGAAGAGGATCTGAGGGAAATCCTGGTGATCATTGACCAATTTAAAATTGAAAAAATTGTGGTCGGTCTTCCTAAAAACATGGATGGTACTTTGGGAAAACAGGCAGAGATGGTCTTCCAATGGATAAATGCTGCAAAGGGAAAGATCCATCTTCCTGTGGTAGCGTGGGATGAACGCCTTTCGACAGTCGAAGCCTCCAAGATCCTATTGAAGGCGGATCTCTCTAGGAAGAAAAGGAAGGGGGTTATTGACAAACTGGCTGCTGTTCTCATTCTCCAAGGATACCTTGACCAAGGCAGGAAACTAAATAATGATCTTCTCCCGACGTAACGCCTATCTCATTGCCTCAGTCTTTCTCCTCTTTTTCACCCTTTCCCTTTACTGGCTTCTCTTCACCTCCCCGTCCAAAACCTCTGTGACCAAGATCATCACGATCAAAAAAGGGATGAACCTCAGGGAGATCTCAGCGCTGCTCAAGCAAGAAGGAATCATCAGAGATGAACTTTTTTTTACTGGAATGGCCACCGTCCTCGGAAAGAAGACCAAGATCAAAGCAGGGGAATATGAATTCCATACCAGGATGCTTCCCTTGGAGGTTCTCGATTATATTGTAAGGGGACAGGTGAAGCGCCATCTGGTGACCATCGCTGAAGGTTACACCCTCTCTCAGATTGCTCAACTCCTGTGGGATTTAAATATCGTAGAAAAAGAAGCATTCCTCCTCAAAACAACTTCCCCTGCTTTTATCTCTTCTCTCGGTCTCTCCCATTCAGCAGGGTCCACCTTAGAGGGCTACCTTTTCCCTGACACCTATCACTTCATCAGAGAGATGAACCCCGAAGAAGTGATTCGGATGATGGTTCAACGGTTTAAAAAAGCCGTTGGGTTAGACATAGACAGCGAGGCTTCTCAATTAGGAATTACTGGAAAAGAAGCCGTCATTTTAGCCTCGATCATTGAAAAAGAAACTTCCATCCCTGAAGAAAAACCTCTCATCTCAGCTGTTTTCCACAACCGTTTAAGGAAAAAGATTCCCCTCCAGAGCGATCCCACGGTAATCTATGGAATTAAAAATTTTAACGGGAATTTAACCAAAGAACATCTGATGAAGCCTACTCCCTATAATACCTATCTCATCCAAGGGCTTCCTCCATCACCCATCTGTAACCCGGGGAAGGGCTCCCTCCTGGCTGCCCTCTCTCCGGCTCCTGTCCCTTATCTTTACTTTGTCTCCAAAAACGACGGGTCTCACTATTTTTCTTCGGATATCGAAGAACATAATCGGGCGGTATGGAAATATCAAAAAAAGAGGTCTCCGAGAGAGGTGTTGAAATGAGATTAGAGACCTCTGATTACACAGATTATTTAAGATTTTACAGATTTCTCTTTACGAGAATTTATTCTTTGTAATCGGGTTTTAATCTTATAATCAAAGAGCTCTTCGATTTTTAACACATTTTCAGAGCTCTCAAAAAATCACT
>JBFMAE010000042.1:0-3049 GCA_040756085.1 Thermodesulfobacteriota bacterium
GGATTAACATCTCAGATAAGAAGGGCCTCTGTCTCAGTTCCATCGAATATAGCAGAGGGATATGGAAGGAAGACAACAGGGGAATACATCCAAGCATTGTACATATCCTATGGCTCTAACTGCGAATTGGAGACTCAAATTCTGTTATCTGGCGACTTAGGTTACATTAAAGCTGAAAATTTAGATGGGTTTCTAAAGGATGTAGGGGACGTTGAAAGAATGCTTAAGGGGCTTATTAAATCTTTAGAAAATAAACCTTGAACCCATGAACCCTCGAATCCTTGAACCCTTTTGATAAATTCTTTGTGAAAGGGAACTATAAATGAAAAACAGAATTTTGGTCGTCGATGATGAAAAAGAGATTAGGGATTTTCTCTTAAAGGCCCTTACCCGGATCGCCGGGTTTCGTGTGGAATTGGCGGAGAATGGAGAAGAGGCCCTGAAGAAAATTAAAAGTGAGCAGTTTGATCTGGTCCTGACAGACCTGAAAATGCCGAAAATAGACGGCCTCCAGTTAGTCTCTGAAATCTCGAAGTTCAATCCTGATATCCTCACAGTGATGATGACCGGCCACGGAACCATCGATTCGGCTCTCGAAGCGATGAAGTGTGGCGCCAGTGATTATCTCACAAAGCCCCTCAACCTTGATGAGATGTTCGTTCGCCTTCAGAAGGTTCTTGAGGAGAGACAACGTTTTGTCAGACTCAGGGACTTCGCTGCTCAACTGGAGAAGGCCAATCAGGAATTGAGGAAAATTGATGATATGAAATCAGAATTCGTCTCTGTGGCTTCCCACGAATTAAGGACTCCGCTTACCGCCATTAAGAATGCCGTTCAACTCATCCTGAGCGGAAAAGCTGGAGAGGTCAACGAAACTCAAACAAAATTTCTCTCAATGGCGGAGAGAAATATCAATCGCCTTACGAATATTCTCAACAATCTTCTGAATCTCTCGAGGATTGAATCGGGAAAGGTCGAGATGAAATTCGAGGACATCGAACTGAAAGAACTTCTCGAATTAACCGCATCCTCTCTGAAACCCCAAGCTGATGGGGAGTCTATTCAAATCGCATTAGAAGTTTCGGAACAACTCCCGGCAGTCTTTGGAGATCATGACAAAATTGAACAGATCCTGATCAATCTGATTGGGAATGCCATCAAATTCACACCCGACGGAGGACAAATACGGATTACAGCCAACCCCGTCCAAAAGGAGGGAGATGCAGAGGGTAGGGAGATGGTGGCTGTTTCTATAAAGGATACTGGTATTGGGATCCCACAAGAACATTTAAATGCTGTCTTCGATAAATTTCATCAGGTGGAAGGTTCGCTTCACCGTTCCGTTAGCGGAACTGGGTTGGGTCTGGCCATCACAAAAGGGTTGGTAGAAGCCCATCAGGGAAAGATCTGGGTGGAGAGCGAAGTTGGAAAAGGGAGCACATTTACCTTCACCTTGCCTACATCAAAAGGAGAAAGGAGGGATCCCTATTTCCGATTTATCTTGGACAGGGAATTTCATCGTGCCCAGGAGAACCATTCTCACCTCACCCTCCTTCTGATTGTGATATTGGATGAAAATGAAGAGGAGAAAGATGCCTTACTGAGCCAATTGGAGGGAAAGGTGAAGGAATGCCTTTGCAGAAAAGCGGATATCATGTTGAGACGAGAGAGAGAAAAGATATTAGCCGCCTTATGTGAGGCGGATTTAAAAGGAGCCCAAGTGATCCGACAGAGGATTGAGAGGGAAGTCCAAAAACATTTTTTCAAAGGCATAGACACCCCCCCGGTGATTAAATTGGGAATGGCCACCTACCCTGAAGAGGCTCTTTCAAAAAGGGACCTTTTCAGGAAAGCTAAAGAACGTTTAGGAGGATAAACGATGAATCCGAAGAAAATTTTAATTGTCGATGATGAAGTCGATTTAGTGGAGACCGTCCGGTTCCCTCTCGAAATGGAGGGACATCATGTCCTTGTTTCTTACAACGGTGAGGACGCTTTAAATCAGGCCCGAAAAGAGAACCCCGATCTGATCATCCTGGATCTTATGTTGCCAAAACTGGATGGGTATAAAGTATGTCGTCTGTTGAAATTTGACGAAAGATACAAACATATTCCCATCCTGATGCTGACCGCCAAGACTCAGGAAAAAGACAAACTTCTTGGAAAGGAAACAGGGGCGGATGAATACATCACCAAGCCCTTTGACATGGACGAGTTATTGAAAAAGGTGAAGGCGTACCTCGGTAAATAAAAGGGTTCAAGCGGTCAAGGATTCAAGTGGTCAAGTTAAAACCTAAAAAACTAACCCTTGAACCCATGAACCCTCGAATCCTTGAACCCTTAAAGGATTTAAACCATGCCAACCTTCAAATACAGGGTGCGAGATAAGTCCGGTAAAGCGATGGATGGGACGATCGATGCCCCTACCCTTCAGATGGCAGGGGAACAGCTCTACGATACGGGATACCTCCCGATTTCGGTTGAAGAAACAAAGGAAGCGTTTTCGCTCGATCTTTCAGAGATCCGAAGGCGATTCCAAAAGGTAAAGCTGGAGGAACTCATCTTCTTCAGCCAGCAGTTATCCACTTTATATAAAGCGGGGTTGCCCTTGCTCACAGGACTGATAAGTTTAAAGGAGCAGACAGAGAATAAACAACTGAAACAGATCCTGGAGGGAATCTGCCGTCAGATTGAAGCAGGGAATACACTTTTTGGATCCATGGCAAAATACCCTAAAGCCTTTTCACCTGTTTATGTCAATATGATTCAAGCAGGGGAAACCTCGGGAAGATTGGGTGAATCCCTGGATCGTTTCGTCACCCTTGCCGACCGTGAATTAAAAACCCGGCAGAGGGTCAAAGAGGCGACCCGTTATCCCAAGATTGTCATTTCTTCAGTCTTCGTCGCCTTTATCGTCCTGATGGGTTTCGTCCTCCCAAGGTTTGCCCAGGTATTTGCCAGGTTTAACACGCCCCTGCCCTTGCCGACCCGGATAATGATCGGTGCCAATGATATCTTCCAAAATTATTGGTATCTTGTGCTGACGGTG
>JBFMAE010000043.1:0-11781 GCA_040756085.1 Thermodesulfobacteriota bacterium
CTTCTCTCCGATGCAGAGGAGGTTTTGAAAAGGCTGAGACTTCCCTACCGCGTCGTAAACCTCTGCACAGGGGATCTGGGTTTTTCGGCCTCCAAGACTTATGATATCGAGGTCTGGCTCCCTGGCCAGAACGCCTTCAAAGAGATTTCCTCCTGCAGCAACTTCGAGGACTTCCAGGCCAGAAGAGCAAAGATTCGATACCGAATTTCTGGAAAGTCGAAGACAGAATATGTCCATACTCTGAATGGTTCTGGACTGGCTGTTGGAAGGACATTGATGGCCATATTGGAAAATTATCAACAGACCGATGGGACTGTGGTCATTCCTGAAGTTTTGCGACCCTATCTCTATGGGGTGGAACGAATAGAGAAGCGAAAATAAAAGTTATGAGTTCGGAGTAAGGAGTTCGGAGACTCAAAAGTATTTAAGAAATTACTCCGAACTCCGAACTAAGAACTCCGAACTGATTTATTAGTAGTGGAGGGATGGCCGAGTGGTTTAAGGCGGCGGTCTTGAAAACCGCTTCCCGTAAATCCGGGACGTGGGTTCGAATCCTACTCCCTCCGCCATACACCCCCGAAGGTAATGAGATTTTTTGAATGATAGGATGAGAACCCTCCTGCGTAAGCAGGATTGGTTCGGCGACCGAAGGGAGGCGGAAGGAGCGGAGCGGATGAGCACATCCTACTCCCTCCGCCACGCAATTTGTTCCAAATTGAGTTATGAGTTCGGAGTTATTAGTTCGGAGATAATTACTATTGAAAATGAAATAAAAACAAAATGATTTACTCCGAACTTGAAACTCTGAACTGGTATTTAAAACGGAGAGATGCCCGAGCGGCCGAAGGGGCACGACTGGAAATCGTGTGTTCCGACTAAAATCGGGACCGAGGGTTCAAATCCCTCTCTCTCCGCCAAAATTTGCTACGGTTAAACTTAAGCAAATTTTGGCGAGACCTCGCCAAATAATTTTGATTTCAAAATTATTTGGCGGGTCCGCCACCGATGAGCTCGGAGAAAAACTCGTAAAAGGGAAGGGAAATAAGCAGGAAGAGCAAGTATGTATTATGTTTATATCCTTCTCAATGAAAGAAATGCCAAAACATACACCGGCATTGCTGACGATGTCAATAAGCGTTTAGCTGAGCATAATGCAGGCAGAGTTAAATCATCGCGTCCATATCGTCTATATAAAATAATTCACACTGAATCATTTGAAACATTAAAGGAAGCTCGTCTGAAAGAAAGATTTTATAAATCAACGACAGGAAGACGAAGATTGAAAGAAATGTTTTTAAATAAACATTTATCCGCGACTTGAGTGAAATTTGTTTTCCCTCTCCACTGATGGAAGAGGTTCAGAGGGGTCTTCAATCCGAAATTATAGGGGGGCGCCCATAGCTCAGCTGGATAGAGCGTCGGACTACGAATCCGCAGGTCGCCCGTTCGAGTCGGGCTGGGCGCGCCAGCAAATCTAAGGAGTTAGCCATTCCGGTTAACTCCTTTTTCATCGGATTGTGCTAATTTTGTGCTAAATTTTTTCCTCACCTTATCCAATATTTCTACTCCTCTCCTGAGACTTTCTGGATAATGGTGGGCATATCTCATCACCATCTGGGTGGTCCTCCATCTACCGAGTTTCTGAACTGTGTAAAGGTCTACCCCGGCCTGTACAAGACGTGTTGCAAAGGTATGGCGAGTTGCATCATGCCATCTGAGGTTTTCAATCTTCGCCTTCTTGGTAGCAGAATAGAAAGCACGAAGCAGATCACGGGCATCAATCCTGTTTCCATTCCTGTTGAAAAAGACCAAATCGTTATTGATGCTTCTGACCTTCGCCCTTGCTTTTAAAACCTCCATTGCTTTCTCACTCAATGGTAAGATATCCTTCCCTTTGTTTTTCTGTTCCAGGATGGTAAGGGTTTTTCTAAAAAGGTCAACGTTCGACCATCTTAAATTGAGAAGTTCATCCTGACGGAGACCTGTTTCAATTCCAAGGATGAGAATTGGCCGAACCCATTCAATGGAAGTATTCAATAACTTTTGTTCCTCTTCATAGGTCATCCATCGTTCAATTATGTTATTGACCTTTTCTCTTGATACTTTCCTGACCGGGTTATCTTTCAGCCATTCCCATTCTTTTATGGCGAGATTGAAGGCATGGCTCATGAGCGCGAGCTCGTAATTGATTGTTCTCGGTGAGGCCCCTTCGTCTCGTCTCTCTACTTTGTATTCTGAGATACTTCTTGGAGTCACTTCGGTGAGTATTGAATCTCCAAAAAATCTGGTGAGGTGATTGGCAAGTTGCCTGTCCCGATCATGGGATTTGGGAGTCTTATTTCTTGCTGAATGTTCTTTCAGGTATTTTGCAATCATCTCAGTGAAGGCCTTCTCCTCTCCTGGCAGTCTCTCAAACCACCTGCGCTCTGCGATCTCCCCCAGGACCTTGTGGTAGATCTTTTCTGCCAACTTCTTATTCCTTGTCCCGGTAGACTTCCTGATCTGTCTTCCCTTGTAGGTGAATTGCATCCACCAAGTTTGGCCTCTATGATACAAGCCCATATTCCGCCTCCTTTCTGAGGCCCTTGTCTTTACCTGGTTTCTCCAGGGAAGAAGTATATCGATTTCCTTTAACCTCTGCAATACTTTTTTCGATGATGCGTTCAATGTCTTGAGTTTCTTTGCCTGTTGAACTTAAGATTTCCCTGGTCTTTCTCCTATGGTCTATTCTCTCCTTTCTGAATCCCTCGACCCATACCTCCAGATCCTTCCTTTTGAACCGCATAATCCTTCCAAGCCTGTAGTGGGGGATTTCTCCTGAGCTTGCCCATTGGTAGACGGTTGATGGCCTGACGCTGAGAATTGAAGCAACCTCAGGGACTGTCAAGAATTTTTCTGCACCGGTAGGACTCTGTTCAGTATCTTTCATGGAAGGAGAAACCTCCTCTTTAGAGCAAAGCCTATTCCACAGGATGAAAGGACAAAGAAGGCTAAAAGGCTCTGGATTGAAGCTTCGGATATGGTGTAGGAGATGGTAAAGGTTGTGAGTCTGTCGCTTATCCGCTTCACATAATGGTATTACTTTTTCCGGGCCATAAAAGGTTGGGTAATGATGAGATTTTGTTTAGAAATGGAAATCAAAGTAACCCCAAAGGAGGGGATTTACGGGGTAAAAAGCGGATAAAATTAAAAAGAGGAATAAACATTTCTTTTGGTTCTGCATTACCCATTTCCCTCGTTGCAAAGAAACCTTCTCTATCTGTCAATTCGAACGTGAACAGGATTGGATTTGTTGACAAATCCGAGGATGGTTCATTGGAAATTGACATCCCGTTACCCCAGAGTTCTTCAACCGATTTTCCGACTGCATCTTCGATAGCCTGACGCCCCCTGTTTGTAGAACGTATTCCGTAAATCACTTCACTTACAATACCTTTGGGAATACCCAAACTTTTAGCAATCTCCGTCTGCAAAACGTCCAAACCAGCCAGAATTTTCTTAATTTCTTCTCCGTTCATCATTTAAAAAATCCTAAATGCGAACTCAGTTCGCATGGGTTTTACTTCCTATTTTCTGGATATGCACGAAAAGATAGGAAGAAAGACACTTTGTGCACTGTCAGTACAATGTGGACAGGATGAGATTTGACGTCAAAACCGAGAATGTCCTGCTGAGTTTTGACATACCATTCTTGGGTCAAAAGCCTTTTAATATCAGCACTGTTCATTGCTCAATATTTATGAAATCAACTAAATTTTGGTCAACAAAGTTACCCAAGTTGATTAAATTGACCAAACTTTTAAAAAACTTCAGCTTTCCCTATCACCCATTTTTTTCCATTACGACGGTAGCTCTTGATACCTGGGCCCTTTCCCTCATGTTTGGGGATAGAATCCAGAAACTTTCTATTTTGATCCTTTATGAGGGTAAACCGGTAGGGCTTCCTTTCAGGTTTTAGAGTTTTTTCTTCCCGCCCCATATCTCCTTCAGGGAATCGTTAAGTATAGCCATTTTTTTATGGATCACCTTGTTCAACCCGCAAATTTTGACTATACTTGACGATTCCCATCTTTGGGTGTTCCGTGCGGGGATGGTGTCCACTCTTTTCTTAAGGTTAAGGACGGACGAATCAACCCGTCTTAGAATCTCTCATCTTCAAAGGAAAGGTAGTTCAGGATTCCTTCAAAGAAGTAATACTATATAGAGAGATGAAAAAAACCGAAAGAGGGAATTTAGAGTTTTGGACACTCTATAAGTTTAAGTTTTCCTGTGAGAGACCAAAAGATCATCGAGGCAGATAAAATTAAGTCTATTTCTAAAGTAAAGAGGTCCTCACTTAAATAGGAAGGATGTTAAGTCCATAACCAATCTATGAGAGGGAAGAAGAATGGTGAGGAGAAATTAGGAATGGCAGTATTGGGTAAGGTTTTCCGCAAATTTTCCCCATCTACTATATTACATATTCATGTTTGCTGGGCATGGAAGCCTTATTCCCCCCTTGAGGGGTGACAGGGTGGTTAGACCCTTCTTATAACCTTGCTGGTTGGGGTGGAAGTTCGATTTCCGGGAATGCGTATTATGTGAGGAGGAGGGCTAAGGGTAAACGCAGAGTATCTTCAGAAAGCCATAAGGACGCTCAAGAGAACAGCCGAATGGGATTGAGGCCTCAAATGAAAAAAGGTCGTTTAAGTAGGGATACTGGCATATGGAGCTAATCGAGGAAACCAATAATAGGGCAAATGACGAAATAGGGGAGCCAAAGTCTGAGAGGTTTCTGGAGATTAAAAATCTCTTAGAGATGATTCTGTCTTTATCAGCTCCTGATCAGTTTGACCTTATGAAAATGTTTGCAGAAAGTATTAAAGACGATAGCTATCTGGTGAAGAAGATTTTTCAGGTTTGGCTTTATTTACTTTATCCTGGTTCAAGACTTAACAATCTTGAGATTTGGATGGAGAGTCGTTTTAGGAATAACATGCGTTTAAAACCCAGCCAGGTGGCTTATGAATGTTGTTATTACAAGCTTCACAATTTGAGGATAGTGCCTTTTGTTCGTTCTATGGCTCGAAGGGTGAAGGACCCTGAGACGGTTAAACCGGGGGGTAGTGAGGTCATGGAGCTCCTGAATAATACATATGGGCCGATCGAGGAGAGTAATGAGGACCTTTCTGAAGAAAGTTTTTCATCCGTCCAGGAGAATTCATATGGCCAAACCGTGGATGCCCCTAAGAGTATCTGGCATCAATCGCTCCTTTTGGAGTTTTACGAACCCTATAAGAATCTTTTCAGGACACAGAGTGCCCATGAGGGTTATTTTTCGATCCTTGAGCTTCTTGACCGTGAGGGAGACTGTCCCTCCGTAGTTTCACAAGACAGATATAAGGAGCACCATCCCTCTCAATTCTTTGAAATCCTAAAAAAAGTGACTCTCAGGGCGCACAGCGTGAATGTAGCAAGACAGATGCTTAAACTTTTAAAGAAGGAGTATCTCGATTATGAAAATGTCATTCCCAAAGCCTTAATTGTTTCCTTCGGGCATGATCTTGGGAAGAGTCCTTCCCTTTGTTTAAATAGTGGGTATTCAAAAGCGGATCATCCCATATTGAGTGCTCAAAAGGTGGAGGAGATCTTCTGGCTTAAAGGGTCTCCTTTTTGGCTTCCTTCCGCCCTTGAGATAATAAAGAATCACCATAGGTTTACTAAGGATTCCTTGACACTCCTTCTTCAGAAAGCAAATAGCCTGGCAAGACAGGAGGAGGCATTGGCAGGGATGCCTGGTTTCATGTCGGTCAAATGGGATGATTGGTTCGATCCTTTTGGCTTTCTCTTATTTCTGGAGCCTCATATCAATGAGGTCGGGTTTCCTGGGAAGTGGGAATCCTTCAGTTTCTGCTCGGTTGTTTATTTTCTGCCGGATTATCTTTATAAGATGGCAAGAGAATTTGCCCTTAAGAAGAGGGTTTTAGATATGAGTCTCTTTTTAGCTTCCGAGAAGAAGGAGGTTCTGAGAAAGATAGTGAGCTCATTGGATAGAGTAAGTCATATTCCTGATGGGCTATGGGAGGGATCGGTTGGGAGGTACTATGAGATCAGGACGGATACCTCTCGGAGAAGACTTTTTCTTATTCCTGTAAAGATTGAGGCTTTTGGTATGCCTAATGAAATAGAGAAGCGGAAGAAGGGTAAATTGAGTTTTATTCGTTCAGTGAGGCCTTCGTGAAGGGTGAATTCCCTGCGGAATGTTCATTTAAAAAGCCATTCGGTATTCCGATACTTTCTTTCTGTATCCCTCGTTTTTGAAAACCTTGCCCCGATGCATCACCTTAACCAGTAACAAACGAAACAAATCCAGGAGTTGATTTGATTGCCAGATCGTAATTTCTTCGAGGGCGCAGTCGCAAGATATGTTCGGTTTTTTATACTCCGATGCCACACAAAATGGGACCGTCGTCTTCCTTCTGTGGTCGTGACTGTTGAACTTCATCCTACCATCCAATGTTTCGAACCTTTAATCTAATCGATGTCCTGATGTTTGGTGAGGCCGGGATCATTTTGTCGCATTCCGTATAAAAGACGATCTCTCTTTTTAGGGGTGGTAGATCGCTCTTTTCTTAAGATTGACATTTCTAAAAATTCAAGATAGCTTTATAACGACAACATGATAAACATAAAAAATAATGTTTGTGGGAAGAAAAGGTAACATGGGCCGACGGAAGCAAACATTGCTCAGCCGAGAACAGATCAGCATGAATAGGGAGGCTGATTACATCATCAAAAGAGCGCAACGCTATGAGAGCCGTGTTGTCTTAATTAACGGATTGATCTTTTTCTCTACGCAAACTGGGGATGCTTGGATTTTGGACCCGGAAGACCATCTGGCGCTTTGCCTTGCTCAGTATGGGGAGACGCAGAGTTTCAGTATTCTTGAGACCCCCACGAAGTTCCAGGTCGCATGGGAGGCCCAGTACTACATTGACGGGGATACTTTTATCCTGGTCACGAAGGATGGAAACACCAGGACAATTTTGGGCTATCCGGTAAGGGAGATTGAAGAATTGATCAGGAGGGTAGGTTAACGGTGTCATCCGAATCCAGAGCAATATCCAAGAATTGGGGAATGAATGAGAAAATAGTCATTGAGGGAATCCGGCGGGCGGCTGTTAATTGCCGTTCATTTTAGACGTTGGAACTGCCATGATATAGGCGCTCGTTATGAAGACATGGATCTTTAATCCCCACACGGGGGGAGTGAAAATAAGTCCCGCAAAGCAATTGGAGGTTCGGCAGCGAATCGAACGTCATGCAGCTTCAAATTACGCAGGTCAATACATCCGGCTTGGGATTAGGTTCCGGGGCGCTCTTTGTTACGTTGATGCTTTCACCGAACCGTTGCCGCCCAGTCCAGCCCTGCTCAAGGCCACTGGAGAGACAAAAGAGCAGTATGTTGAACGATTACGTTCCTTTCCAACTCACTTGGGTCGCCTACGATATTTTGGTGGTGACCGCTGGAGTTATGCTTTCTACACGTATAGTAATGAGCGGTATGAACCTACCGTTTTTCACTCAGGGGGTTGGTTTGGAACCCCGGAAGAGGCCTTTGACATTGGCGCTTCATATTTAAGACCGGATTAAAATGAACCGGTTCAAGAAATCGCCGCACGAAAACATTTTCCATGTTAATGAGTTCTGTCACTCATTTTAGATTCTCGGAGGAATAATCCATGGCCACCTGTTGGTATTGTAAAACGAAAAAGGGGAAAAGATATTGTGCCCCCATTGATAATCTTCTTTGCCCCAGTTGCTGTGGTGAGAACAGACTTAAAAAGATAGACTGCATGGAAGATTGTAGATACCTTGAAGGTGTGGCATTCCAGAAGAAGCGGGAGGATGAAAAAGCTTTTTCAAAGTTAATGGAAAGTGTTCCACATGGTCAATATGATGATATTTTTCATGAAGTGGGAGTGGCATTCATGGCGGGAGAAATAGAAACCTTTGTTCGCGATATTTATATGGCTGGGAATATTCGCATTACCGATCAGATCGTATATGAATCCTATAAACTGATTTATAAGATTTACTTTGAGAATCAACCTCCGGAAGAAGGCCTTGATGAGTTCACTCAAGAATTGATGAAATTTTATTCGAATCATATAAGCCTATGGGAATTCAATATGGAAAGAAATAAAATCGGCCAGGTATTTTTGCGCTTAATGATTTCCGTAAAAAAAATGAGTGGAGGCAGATTTGGAGAATTTGGTTATCTAAATTATTTAAAAAACAACCTGGGCAATATGAATTTGAACGGGCAATTCATAGCCGAAGATAAGTTTGGAAATAAAATATTGCGTAGTTGTAAATATTAAAATCCGCTTGATGACATATCCTCAGAAGAGGGTCATGGCATCGGACGAGAAATTGCGGCTATCCGTTTCAGCGTTTTTTATTCAAACAGCATTTCTTGTACTTCTTGCCTGACCCACAAGGGCACGGGTCATTGCGCCCAGCCTTTAGTTTGGGCAACGGCTTTTCCATCGCCTTTCCTCGGCCCATGCGTACGATTTCCCTACCGATTGCCCTGAGATCCTTCCGACGTTTCTGGAGCGTCACCCTCAGATCGGGCCTTTTCCGAAGTAACTCCCAGAGGGATCGAAGTTTTTTCTCATCGCCCATTTGAGGATCGATCCCTTCGACTTGCCATTTACCCAGATGGATGGCAACGGTCCCCATCTCCTGCACACGACTCTTTTCATGCACCTGGCAGAAGGCGATTAGCACCATCTGGCAGGGGCATCCGGGATTTATGCAGTACATGTCATTTGCCCAGAAAATAGCCCCCTGATATTCGAGAAGGAAGTTCAAATCATCTGGAAACGCTTCTGTCCAGGACACCAGCAGACCGGGTTCCCACCAACTCCAGTCCTGTCTGCGCCACTGTTCATGGTCAATTTGCTTCTTTACTGCTCTCCAGCGCCTTCTCACCGTCTCGAGAATATGGCCTCTCATCTTCTCTTTGAGCAACCTCAACATCTCAAGATTGTGTTCATTCTCAGGAGCACCCTCGGCCAAGGACACCTCTCCCGTATCGACGTCCGCGACAGCATAAAGTTGCTTCTCAGGTGTTGCCAGATTACCCATATCCTCTTCGGAGAGCCTGAACTTAAGTTTATTGTCTTCAACCCCTATTCCCTTGAAACGGTCCTCCACAGCCATAGCTCTGATTTGAACTTGGCGGCATTCACATTCAGGTTTGTCGCAGATAAGTGTCTGGAGCAGCATTCCATGCCGTGGTTTTACCTGCTCATCATCGTTCCAGACAACAAAAGGACCCCCATCATCCAAATGGAGATGCAGAGGACAGCCGCCTTCTCTCTTCATATCGCGTTCTCCAGAAATAAAAAGAGATTGCAAAAAGAATAACCGAAGCCGATAGCTTTCTCAACTGCTTCGGGTGCGGAGTCATCATACGGATTCCAGCCACCCGGGTGGATATTGCCTTTTTTCAAATGGCATGGGGATTATCTCAAAAAGATAGCATACTTTCAACGCTTACCCACTGAAAATGTTTCAATTTGATTCTAATATATTGAACCCGCATGATGGTTTCTAACGTAGATCTTCGATTCTTAAAGCCTGCCTCGCTTGAAGGTAGTGGAAGCATTAAATTGGTCATTCGAGGTCCTGATTTTAGTAATTGGGGGTATCCCCATCTCGAAGGACATCAGGTGTTCAGGGTTAAGCAAAGATTTGCCCTCGGGGAGAAATGTTGATGGATTAAGCCCTGGTGTTCTTTTCAGCATTCGTTATCTTTCACAGTAATAACTCATAACCCTCCCTAAAATGCCCCATATGCCTCTGAGTCTATTCTCGCTCACGCCATACCTCAAAGTTATTGGTTGAGAAATGTTGAAAGGTTCAAGGGAGGGTACCCGATGGAAATTGCTATAAAATTAATTTTTTGGTATAAATAGTCAACTTCCGGGTGATTCAGATTTTTCTTTTATGGAGTGATCGGAACAACAGGAAATGAATTCGGGATTGGGGCCGAGAAATAACTTTGTGGCCCCACCTTTTCAGGGATGTGCTCAAGAACTTAAAGGAAGACTAAATGGGGAAAGGTGCGAGAAAAATGCTTTATTAAGATTGCTTAATTCTCATTTTTCATTCTCAGGCCAACCAGAAGTTAACAATAAGGGAACTATAAATGCCACGAATCTTTGATAATATAGAACAACAACTCCTTCCCGCATTACAACAGACCCTTGAACTCTCAGACCATGCTGACTTCTGTGTAGGTTATTTCAACCTTCGTGGTTGGAAGCAACTCGATTCGTATATCGAGAGATGGGGCGGCGGTGAAAGCAATTGTTGCCGTCTACTTGTGGGGATGCAGCAATTACCCCAGGAATACTTACGCTCAGCGATGAGTCTTATTAGGGGAGGCGGCTCGATAGACAATCAAACTGCCTTACGTCTCAAAAAGAAATTAGCTGAGGAATTTAGAGATCAGTTGACCATAGGTATTCCCACGAATGAAGATGAAATTGGCTTACGCCGATTAGCCACTCAGATAAAAGCGAAAAAGGTTATCGTTAAATTATTCCTCCGTCATCCATTACATGCAAAACTCTACCTCCTTTTTCGACCCGACCCAATCAATCCAACGATTGGATATCTCGGTAGCAGTAACTTAACCTTAGCAGGTCTTTTACAGCAGGGGGAACTAAACGTAGACGTTCTGGACCACGATGCCTGTCAAAAGTTGGCAAAATGGTTTGAAGATCGTTGGAATGACAACTGGTGTGTTGATATATCAAACGAACTGGTGCGTATTATTGATGAAAGTTGGGCCAGAGAAGAGTTAATCCCTCCCTATTACATCTACGTGAAGATGGCGTACCACCTTTCACAGGAGGCCCGTGCAGGCCTTTCTGAGTTTCGCATTCCCCGTGAATTTGGAAAGAAGCTTTGGGAATTTCAGATTGCCGCTGTCAAGATCGCTGCCCACCATCTCAATAAACGTGGCGGTGTACTCATCGGCGACGTGGTTGGTCTTGGCAAGACACTGATGGCCACTGCCTTAGCCCGGATCTTTGAAGACGATCATGGACTGGAGACATTAATCCTTTGTCCAAAAAATTTAGTAAAGATGTGGGAGGACTACCGCGATCAGTATCGAATGCGGGCCAGGGTGCTTTCTATCAGCCAGGTCATAAATGAACTACCCAATCTAAGGAGGTATCGTCTGGTAATTATTGACGAAAGTCAAAACCTTCGCAACCGTGAAGGAAAGCGTTACCGAACAATTCAGGATTACATTCAGGCAAATGAGAGCAAAGTAATTATGCTTTCAGCCACTCCGTACAATAAGACATATCTCGATCTCTCCAACCAATTACGTCTTTTTGTTTTAGAGGATAAGGATTTAGGCATCCGACCTGAGCAATTACTTCGGGAACTAGGTGAGACAGAATTTCTTCGACGACACCAGTGTACTGTCCGCTCACTTTCGGCCTTTGAAAAAAGCGAATACGCAGACGATTGGCGTGAATTGATGCGTTTATATCTTGTGCGCCGGACAAGAACTTTCATTATGGATAATTATGCTGAAACCGACCCAACCAATGGGCGCAAGTTCCTTACTTATGAAGATGGGAGACGCTCTTATTTCCCAAAACGTATTCCAAAGACAGTGAAGTTTAAGATTCATGATACCGCCCCCGATGACCAGTATGCTCAACTTTACGCCCTCGACGTCGTTGATACGATTAACGGTCTAAATCT
>JBFMAE010000044.1:0-7475 GCA_040756085.1 Thermodesulfobacteriota bacterium
GACCTGATCATCCTAACCCATTCCCATCCAGACCATTTTGAAGGTGTTGAGGCATTCTTTAACAGGCCGGTTAAGGTAGCGATGAGCCGGGAGGAGGAACGTTACCTTCAGGCGAGCGGAAAACTCCTCTTTGAGATGATGAGACAGCCTCTGCCGAAATTTCGAATCGATTTTTATCTAAAGGAAGGAGAGCTCCATTTGGGGGGAAAGACTTTCCATCTCTATCAAACCCCAGGTCATTCTCCTGGTTCCCTTTCGATTTATTGGCCGGAGAGGAAGGTCCTCTTTACGGGTGATCTCATTTTTTATGGTGGAATCGGAAGGACAGACTTTCTGGGGGGAGATTCTAAACTAATAAAGGAAAGTATTGAGAGGATGTCCCATCTGGATATTGAAATCTTGCTGCCCGGTCATGGAAACTTGGTGATGGGAAGGGAGATGGTGCTTCAGAACTTCGAATTCATTCGAGAGAATTTTTATGCCTATTTATAAAGCCCTCAACTGATTTTTGATCTCCTCCAATTTTTCTCTGTACAGGTGATCCAATTTTTCTAATTCCTTTTTCCAGGTCTGATCCTTTTCGATGCTGGGCTCAACCGCATTCCCGTAGATCCCCTCTCTTCTCAATGACTCCAGCGATTGAACCTCCACCTCTTGTTTAATCCTCTCCTTTTCTCTCCGGTACTGGGAAAGCAAATGGAGCAGTTTCTGCTTCACATCATCGAGGTCTCGGTACTTCAGCGATTCAATCCCCTTGAGAAGCCTCTCTAATTCATCATTCAGGGAGAGGGCATCAATCCACTGGGAAAGGAGGGCCTCCTTCACAGTGGTCGCACCATTCTTCTCCATTCTTTCGATCTCCTTCAAAATTTCATTCAATGGGAGATAGCCCTCTACATATCGGTGAAAGAGACCTTTTACCCTCTGCGAAACCTCTTTTCGCTTGATCTCCTCCCTCTCTTTGTCGGAGATTGCGATCTTTTTTGTTCTCTCCATCGCCAATTCTAACGTTGATTTAATCTCTGCCATAAATTCGCTCTCTGCTCATACAAATAATCACTTTACCCCGTATAATCCCGAAAGCCCCAGGCTTCAGACTAGGGATGAAGGCAATTTTAAATCTGAAGATAAAGGAAAGCCCCCTTCTTTAGGGCGGGGATATCCGGGGTTTACATCTCCCCAACCCCCATTTAATAGAGGGGAGAAGTGAGATTTAAAAAGAGACCCCAGGTTTTACCCCGGGGTCTCTTTTTTTAAGCTTAACGAGTTTCTATTTAGCCAAGAACTGTTACGTTTGTTGCCTGGGGACCCTTCGGACCCTGGGAAATCTCAAATTCTACCTCATCGCCTTCGTAAAGGACCTTAAAGCCATCCTTCTTAATAGCGGAGAAGTGAACGAAGACATCACTCCCGTCATCTCTTGAAATGAACCCATAGCCCTTCTTCTCATTAAACCACTTAACACGACCTTTGGCCACTACAACTCACCTCCCCTCCTTTGTGAACTTACGTAAGTTGTAATAGCCTTTGGTCCTAACTAAAAAAGGCCACAGAAGTATTAAGAAGCACTTTTGTGACCTTTTATTATGATCCAAACAACTACTACTCCTTACAACTTACCTCGATAAATTATGGTTAAATCTTTATTAAAAGTCAAGTTTTTTTTAAATCTTTTTGAATCCTTTGATTCGGTACATGTGAGAGCAGGTGTCATGCCTAAATTCAGGGATGATTTGGAGATCTTATAAAGAGGCTCTGAAAAGGGTTCAGACATTCAAGTTAAATTATCGAAAGGGCATCGATTTTTTTATTGACACAATAAATGTATTGTATTATATTGCATTTAAAATTATTTAAAGGGGGTCTTTTTGGGACAGACAAAGGTTGCACGCACCATTTATATCAAAGGCGAACAGGTGGAGGCGTTAAAGAGGTTATCTGAAAAGACCAAGGTCCCCCAGTCCGTTTATGTTAGGGAGGCTTTGGATATGCTTCTGGAAAAATATTCTGAGCAGTTAAAGTTTGACTTCCCGAATATTTCAAAGGATAATCTCTTTTAAGTATCTCAAGGTTCGAGGAGTAAGCAATCGTGGTAGATCATTTCCGATTGATTTACTTAAAATCGCCAGAATTCGAAAAGCCCACCGTTGACGAACCTTCCACATCCCATGATTCCGAAGCTATTTCGAGAATGACCTCATCTTTTTCCGAAGTCAACGTTCCAAAAACTTTCTCATCCCAAGCCATTCTCAGTCAGGTAAAAGAAGATCTGAAGCATCCCGATCCGAAAGTGAAGATGTTGGCGATTCAATATTTGGAAAAGGTGGATCCTTCCATCGCCACGCCTATCCTCCAGGAGATGTTGTCAGATCGGGATCCAGGCGTGAGAGCACAGGCGATCTCTTCCTTGATTAAATTTCGAAACCCTATGATGACTCCTCTCTTAAAAAAATATCTGAAAGACAGTAATCCCAGAGTAAGGATGGCTGCTCTCAGAGGAGTATTCCAGCAAAAGGAAAAGATTGATTTGAACATCCTTCTTCAATTCCTGAGCGATGAATCTTCTCAGGTGAGAAGAAAAATGGCCACCCTATTGGGATGGACTCAATTCGAGGGCGCCTTTCCGATCCTGGTGGAGATGTCAAAGGATCAGGATGCAAAGGTGAGAAAAGCAGCCCTTTTTTCTCTGACCGCCCTTTACCCTGAAGAGAGCGACGACCGATTGGCAGAGGCGATGGCCGATTCAGACCCGGATCTTCGAAAATGGGCAAGAAGCACTTTAGAAAAGATGGCGGAAAGACCATTGAAAGGTAAAATGACTTCACTTCCGAACCAAGGTTAGGATAGAAAAGTATCCATGGTGACTCAATCGCTACCTCTCATTCAAAGGGCACAGATCATAGGAGATACGGTCTATTCTCCAATGACCTTTGCAAAGATCCTCGGGATTACGAAACGGGAGCTCCTTGAGAAAGAAGCCATGGGGATCATCCCTCCTGCCAAGAGAAATTCCAATCAGGAACGCTATTACAAACCCGAGGATGTGGTCAAATATCGGAACTATCTGGGAATTCCCTCTCCGATAAAGTCCATCAGAAAACAGCTCTTTCTCAACTTTAAGGGAGGAACGGGAAAGAGCAGCCTCTCCGCCTCTTATGGTTTTCGTTTGGCCCAGATGGGTTTCCGGACCCTCCTGATCGACATGGATCCCCAGGGACATCTAACCCAATGCCTGGGCCTCAATAGTGAACAATATCCTAAGACCCTGTTTCATGCTCTAATCGAGAAGGAGGATCTCGAAAAGATCGTTATCAAAACAGACCTTCCCACCCTGGACATCATCCCTTCCAATCTGAACCTTTCACCGGTGGAGCTTTCGCTCTTCTCGATGAATTCGAGAGAATTCCGGTTGAGGAGACTGATCAATCCGATTGAGAAAAAGTATGAACTCATTGTGATGGATGCCTCTCCCAGCATCGGGCTCCTAAACCTCAATGCGATCCTTGCCTCGAACGATCTCATCATCCCTGTCCTGGCCGATTTCCTTTCCTATCACGGCCTCAAGATCCTGTTCGAAACCCTTTCCACGATCGAAGAAGATTTTTCCTTTGTCTTTGAGAATATCTTCATCTTCCTGAACCGTTACAATGAATCCCATCGCATTTGCAAACGTTCGAAGAAGGCCCTGGAAACCCATTATGACAAATACCTCCTCAACACCGTGATACGTCAGGATACGAAGATTGCGGAGGCCACCAGCCAAGGGTCGCCGATCTTTCTCTTCGCCCAATCGTCGAAAGGGGCGGAGGATATCCAGAGCCTGATCGATGAAATTTTTGGACTGAAAGGAGCTGATCATGTCGGATGAGTTTACCAACAATGTGGCACAGAAATTCCCTAATACTCTCAATAAGGAGACGGTGGAAAGACCCTGGGATGTGACCGAACCCAAATTGATCTCCCCGGTGAAGAAATCGGCGGAGGAACCGAAGCGTGACGATATCACGGAGCGTATCCATTCGCTTTATGCAGAACTTCGTTCCTCTTTGACCGTGCGGTCTGCTTTGGAATATGATCTCAAAAGGGCCAATCGGGTTCTGGAGGAGGTGAACCGGGTCAAGGTGGAAGTGGAGAAGATCATCGAGATGTTACGGGTGATGGATGAATACATGAGGGAGCGTATCAAGTAATCCTCTTCTTTCCCTTCCCTTGATGAAAGGAAGGGTGAAGGATGGGACGGGCGGCCGAGGAGGGCCTGGGATGAAGACTAAAAGTGAAATGGTTACAGGCGATGGATTTGATAAGAATGTCGCTGAGAAGATGCCGAAGGTCAGAAGGCTGGAAGAACCCTTTCCTTCAGATCTGAAGAGGGAACCCGAGCCACTGGAAGAAGGTCGTCACGAAATGGTACAGGAGATGAGACCTTCGGAAAAGCAGGCAGAGAGAAGAGCCCTCTTCGAACCTCCGGAGAAGAAGGGTGAGACCGAACAGAACCTGGATGTCCTGAAACTGATCGAGGACCTTCATACTCAACTTCTCGTTTCGGGTCGCACGAAGAGAGCGCTGGAAATGGACCTGGCTTCTTACCAAAAGACCATCCATCAGTTGACCCAGGACAATAGAGAATTACGCAGCCAACTGGAGGATCTGAGAAAGGAACTCCAGAAGTTTAAAGAGATCCAGTCCGAATCGTCCTATCTTGCAGAAGAGAATGCCGACGCCCTGGAGAGGATCAAGGAGTTTCAAAAGGAATTGAGGGGCGTGAACGAAACCCTGGCCAGGACGACACAGGAGAGGGACGAGGCCCTGAGCCGAATACGTCACTTAGAATCACAGATAGAGCAGAACGAGGTCCTTCGGGTCAAGGAGAGGTTGAAGGAGAGAGAGGCTTTCCACTTTGCTGAGGAGAACAGGCAACTTCAATCCAAACTGGAGGAGGCCTTCGCCCAGAATCTGGATCTGGAGAGAAAGTACGATGCCTTGAGGCGATCCTTTAATGAGGTCAGAGAATCCCTTGCTCTCATGAGAGATTCCTGCAAAACGAATTACTATAACCTATCGGAGACCCCTGAATAAGATCATATCCTGATATTGACACCCTCCGATAGATGCGTTATAGTTTCTTCACTTCAAAAAATGCCCCTTCCTTTCATCTGCACAAGCCATTTTTAAAAATGGGGTGATTGTCTTGAGGAGAAACTGCATTTGAAAATTCGTTTGATCGATCCTGCTTATGATCATCCTTATATCAGCCATTCAGAAAAAGTGATCAAGAACATCTGGTTTGCCCGCCTCACCCTGACCACGCTGGCTGCGCTCACACCCCCGGAGATTGAAGTGAAGATTACTGATGAGAACGTGGAACCGATCGATTTTGAAGAGGATGTGGATCTGGTCGGGGTGACCGGAATGGTGATGCACGCTTCGAGGGCTTATCAAATCGCTCAGAGGTTCCGGCAGAAAGGCATCCCGGTGGTTATGGGAGGACCTCATGCCTCGAGCCTTCCTTTCGAAGCCAAGGAACATGTGGATGCCGTGGTGATCGGTGAGGCAGAGAATGTCTGGAAAGGGTTAATCGAAGACCTCGGGAAAGGATGTCTGAAACCTTTCTATAGGGCAGATGCCTACTGCTCCATGGAGGGGCTTCCTCCACCCAGGCTCGACCTTCTTCGCAAAGAGGCCTACATGACGGTGAACTGTGTGCAGACAACCCGGGGCTGCCCTCACCAGTGTGATTTTTGTTATGTCACCCATTTCTTTGGAAAGACTTATCGCTGCAGACCTGTGGAGGAAGTGATTCAGGAAGTGAGGCGTTTAGAGAGCGATTTCATCGTCTTCATCGATGACAATATTGCAGGAAACCGCCATTACGCCAGAGAACTTTTCATGCGATTAAAACCCCTCAAAAAGAAATGGGCCAGCCAGGCCAGCATGACCCTGACCCGGGACCCCGAACTTTTAAAACTCGCTGCAGAGAGCGGATGCGTCTCGTTGTTCTTAGGGGTGGAATCTCTCTCTTCGGAAAACCTGAAGGAGGTGAATAAGAGCTTCAATCGAGCCCACCAGTTCGAGGAGGCGATGAAGGCCCTTCGCGATCACGACATCATGATCGTGGCAGGCTTCATTTTTGGTCTGGATCATGACGATGAGGGGGTTTTTGAAAGGACGCTTCGATTCTGTGAACGGAATCGGATTGAACTCCCCAGTTTCTTCATCCTCACCCCCTTACCGGGGACCACTTTGTTTCAAAGGATGGAATCCGAGGGAAGACTACTGCACAGGGATTGGACCAAATATAATGGAGCGACGGTCGTTCACAGACCTAAATTGATGACGGAAGAGACGCTTCAGAGAGGATTTCACTGGGCCTGTAAAGAGGGCTATTCATGGGGGTCTATCTTTAAGAGAGTTTTTCATCCGCAGCAACGATTCTTTACTCGGCTTCTCTCCAATCTGGCCTATCGAAGCATTGCACAGAGGACGCCAGAAAGCCAGATCCCAAGCCTTTCCAGAATATTGCAGAGAATGAATGATACCATCCCTCTCAAAAATTCCTGCGACTTGATTCAGAGGGTAGGGGAGAAGATTGCAGAGAAGAAACTTCAGATTGGCCAGAAAGCCACTGACACCCTCAAACTCTATTCTGTTTATAATGAATGGCTTAAAACCCTATCTGTCAGACTCGAAGGATCGATGGATCGGAAGGGGGCGAAGGAATTGGTCAAGAGGCTCAAAGGGGCTTTCGATGCTGAGATCCGGAAGGTTATCCTTGACTTTAAAGATGTGGGAGCTTTTTCTTCTGAGGCAATCACCCTGCTCTCGAGAAAAGGCCTTCTCCAGACGGAGGAAGGAAAACTCTGGATGGCGGTGAACACTCCGGTTATCAATCGTTAGGTTTCGGAATGCACTGCCCACTGCCTGCTAGCCTGGGGGCAGGGCAGGCAAGACTTTCCTATCTTGAAAATCTGCGTAGCGCCTTCTGTCTTCTCCTCCTCGCCTCTCGCTGTTTTCTTTTCTTCTTCACGGAAGGTTTCTCATAGGACCTTCTGTTCTTCAATTCCTTCATGATGCCATCCCTGATGAGCTGGCGCTTCAAAGATTTGATCGCATTCTCAATCTGATTGTTATGGACTTTAACCTCCAAGGATATCTCCTCTTTTCGTTTTTCCATCTATTAAAAAACCCCAAGACTTTCTAAAGAGTCTCTGGGGTTTCCCAAAAACCTTTTATAAAGTTCGGGTATCTTATTTATCAACTAAATTTTATCATCTGTCAAGTTAAATTAGGGTCTACGACAAATTTATGGGTGGATTTGACAAATATTTTTATTTGGGCTATATTCTGAATATCAATAAGCAATCAGAATATAGGAGGTGCCCATGCAAGAGACCCTTGAAAGCCTGGAAAAGAAGAGAAAGGAACTATATCAGAAGTTGGAAGCGTTAGGAGATTTTAGACGGGGGACCATCTCGGTC
>JBFMAE010000045.1:0-19045 GCA_040756085.1 Thermodesulfobacteriota bacterium
AGGTTAATGCCTAAAGACTCCCGAGCTGCTTTCAGGCGGAATGCCAATTCTTTATCTGCCACAGATTATCACCCCCTTTATTTTTATAAGATTATTTTATAAATATTGTCAAGAAAATAATTTTTTCATCTATCATCTTCCCACAGTTGCTTTGCTCCCAATCGGGAGTTTAATTAGACGAAAAAATCAGAGCAGAGGAGGTAAACAGGCATGAATTCTAAGGGGGAGTGGAGAGCCGAAATATGTAAAAATTGCCATAAAGTTGTTTTTTTGGTATATTAAGATAATTTCACAAATGGGGTGATTCAAATTTTCCTAAGATCTTTGAATCAAATAGGAGCCTATCTTCAACGAACTTCATAAAGATGAGCATTTCAGGGAAGTGATCGAGAATTTGAAGGAAGACTTGATCGATCAAGTTGGCATTAAAACTGAAGTTTTTAGTTCAATGGAAAAAGAATTTTTTGAAACGGAAAAATTGAGTAACCCTTCTGCCTCTTTTCTAAACGAGGAGGGGACGAAACCACCGGAAATCAAAGGGAAGAGCCTCCCCCATGAGCAGAGCCACCCTTTCTTATCGTCTTTTCTGGTTGAATTAGTCCATTGTATTAAAAACTCCCTTGCTACCATTAAGAATTTCACTCTTCTTTCGATGGAGAAATTTAATGATGTAGAATTCAGGAAATACTCTTATCGAACGATTACTGAAGATATTAAGAAGATTGATTCGGTGCTGAACAGTCTTTTAAATTATATCAACATCAACAACCCGATTATTAAATCGAACACTTTACACCTTATATTCGAAGTAATTTTAGAGGCCAATCAGAAACAACTTCAAGATAAAAAGATTAATATCATTAAAAATTTTGAAAAGGATCTTCCTGAAATCTGCATTCATGATGAACAGATAAAATTTATTTTTGATTCCATTCTTCAATACGCCATCCTTTCTACCCCTACCCGTGGGACGATCGGGTTTTTAATAAAAACCTTGGATGTCCCAAAAAGAACGGCAGCCCCAAAGACCTCCCTGGAAAGAAAAGATGGATCTGTTCTGATCGTAGTTGGTTTCGTGGGTGGGAAAAAGCAGGTCGAACAAGTGGAGACATTACCGGGAATTGCAGCCATTCCAAAAGAAGAGGCAATGGATTTGATATTGGAATTAGTTAAAGAGATTGTTCAAAAAAACCGCGGAACGATGACCATGAAAGTTGACGAAAAGAAATCGAAGACATTGATTATCTTGAGATTACCTATCGAAAGAAGAAAATCGTTTTATTACGAACCCATCACCATCTGAGAAGCCTCCGATAAGACATACCTTTCAAACTCAACACACTTATTAATCATTTCTCCACGAATACCCCCTTCATCTCTCCCAAGTTCCGATTTAGAAGGTGTCATTGCGAATGAAATGAAGCAATCTCGGTCTTTTGGGCTCGCCTCGCTTCGCAGTCGAAGCGGGTGAGATTGCCACGCACCTTTCAGGTGCTCGCAATGACAGGTTGGGTAAGGGCTTTTCTTTTCTAAATCGGGATTTGGGTCTCTTCTATTCCTTGATTCTTCGAAGCAGTTTTAGTATAGTTTTAAAAATTAGGTTAGAGGTTATAGGCTGAAGGTTTAAGGCGCTAAATGATTAAAAGAAATAAACGTGATAAGAAAATAGAATTAGAAGAACAGGTCATCCAGAAATTTCACCATCGCTGTCCTTATTGTGACCAACCCATCTCTTACGAAAAATTCGATTTGAAGCGAGGGGAGAATAGAATTGAATGTCCCCACTGCAAAAAGATTTATATTAAGGTGGTTTCCTATTCCTCTGGAGAAGGAGAGAATTTGTAGATGGAGCGGTCGAGTCGCCTTTTAACCCCGGTCCAGTATGTGAAAGGAGTAGGGCCAAAACTGGCAAGACTCCTTGAGAAGAAAGGAATCCTGACCGTTGAGGATGCGCTCTATTTCCTTCCAAGATGCTATGAAGACCGCCGGAATCTGAGACCGATCTCTGAATTAAAAAGTGGAAGGGTCGAAACGGGGTTTGGTGAGATTCTGCTCTCAGGGGTCGCTTATTACCAGGGCAAGATGAAGAAAATCTTTGAGGCAGTAATGGGAGATGGAAGTGGTGTGATCACCTTGAAGTGGTTTCATGGAAACGAAAGGTATCTCAAAGACCGATTTAAGAAGGGACGCAAACTGATCTTTTCCGGAGAGGTGAGATGGTTCAATCATCAGAAAGAGATTCATCATCCCGATGTGGAGATGGTGGATGGGGGTATCGAAAAGGATTATCTCAACTTCAAACGGATTGTTCCGATCTACTCCGAAACAGAAGGGCTTCATCAGAGGACATTGCGAAGGATAATGAAGACCATCCTGGAGGGATATGCGGACGAACTTATGAGCCCCATGCCCCAGGAGATTATAGAACGGCAGGACCTCATCGATTTTTCAGAAGCCTTTCATAGAGTCCATTTCCCACCGGAAGGGGAATCGATGGAAAGGCTTAATCTCCACAGGTCAGACGGCCATCGCCGGATCATCTTTGATGAATTTTTCTTCCTCGAACTCGGACTGGCATTGAAGAAGAGAGGGACGGCACTGGAGGCAGGGATCTCTTTCCAAACCGATGGACTTCTCGCCCAGAGACTATTGGATTTTCTCTCCTTTAAATTAACCCAAGCACAGGAGAAGGTTTGGTCTGAGATCAAGGAGGATATGAAGAAACCCCATCCCATGAACCGGCTGATTCAGGGCGATGTGGGAAGTGGAAAGACAGTAGTTGCACTTCTCGCCTGCCTCTATGTTGTGGAATGCGGTTATCAAGCTGCCATCATGGCGCCTACGGAGGTTTTGACAGAACAACACTACCTCAATCTTCACCGATGGCTTGAACCGCTAGGGGTAAGGGTGGCGCTGCTGACAAGCAGTATCAAAGGTTCAGAGAGAGAGGATCTTTATCAACGAATCCGGAGAGGTGATGTCCAACTGGTGATCGGCACCCATGCCGTGATTCAAGAGGCGGTCGAATTTCATCGTCTGGGTCTCGCCATCATTGATGAACAACACAAATTCGGAGTGGTCCAGAGAGGGCTTTTAAAGAAGAAAGGGGGAAACCCTGATGTCCTGGTAATGACGGCGACTCCGATTCCGAGAACCCTCGCCATGACGATTTATGGGGACCTGGATATCTCTCTGATCGACGAGATGCCACCGGGCAGGATGCCTGTGGTGACCAGAGTCTTTCCTGAATCCGCAAGGGGGAGGGTTTACCGAATCGTGGAGGAAGAGGTGAGGAAAGGCCGCCAGGCCTTCATCGTCTATCCATTGGTGGAGGAGTCTGAAAAATTGGACCTCAAAGATGCCACCCGAATGGCGGAGCACCTTCAGAAGGATATCTTCCCGGAGTTCCGGATTGGTCTGCTTCATGGCCGGATGAAGAGCGACGAGAAAGAGGCAATCATGATGGAGTTTAAGGAAGGGGGAATTCAGATCCTGGTCGCCACGACGGTGATCGAGGTTGGGATTGACATTCCCAACGCATCAGTGATGGTAGTAGAACATGCGGAGCGATTCGGTCTATCCCAACTCCATCAGTTAAGAGGAAGGATTGGCCGGGGCCGTTACCCTTCGAAATGTATCCTTCTGGCCCAATACCGCTCCTCTGGGGAGGCAAAGGTTCGGCTTCGGGCAATGGAGCGGACGACCGATGGATTTAAGATTGCCGAGGAAGATCTGTCGCTAAGAGGCCCCGGAGAATTCTTTGGCATCAGACAATCAGGGTTGCCCGATTTCAGGGTGGCCCACATCATTCGGGATACACCGATTTTAATCGAAGCAAGGAAGGAAGCCTTTCGACTCATTCAGAAGGATCCGGAACTGGCTCATCCCTCTTATACAGCCTTGAAGGATATATTGATGAAACGATGGAGAGGAAGGCTGGAACTGGCCACCATCGGGTAAGATTGATTGAAAAGAGAGGGAAAGTATGTTAACCCATTAATTAATGTCAAAGGTTAAAATTTAATGAAGCTCATTCTGGAATAGTGGAATATTGGAATAATGGTTAGAACGAAGATATTTTTCTGAACTCAATATTCCAATGTTCCATCATTCCATTTTTCCATTTAACATTTGGAATTGTGAGGGAGAGAGAGACATGAATACATTTCATCCTGAGGGTTCAGGATTTCATCGGATAACGAGACTCCCCCCTTACATCTTCGGCATTGTCAACCAGTTGAAGATTGAGGCAAGGCGGAGGGGAGAGGACATCATCGACTTGGGCATGGGGAACCCGGATCTACCAACCCCTAAACATATTGTGAATAAAATGGTTGAAGCAGTTAAAAATCCGAGGAACCACAGATACTCCGCCTCCAAGGGAATTTATAAACTTCGGGTGGCAATTAGCGACTGGTACCGCAAACGATACGATGTTGAACTTGAGCCAGAAACGGAGAGCGTGGTGACCATCGGTGCCAAGGAGGGAATCGGACATCTGGCTCTGGCGACGGTCGGCCCCGGCGATGTGGTCCTCGTTCCCGATCCGACCTATCCGATCCATGCCTATTCCGTAGTGATTGCAGGAGGGGATCTGCGCTCTGTTCCCTTGATGGGTGAGGGTGACTTCTTTCAACGGTTGCTGACGGCAACCAGGCAGACCTGGCCTCATCCCAAGATGCTGATCATCAGTTTCCCTCATAATCCGACGACGAAGGTGGTTGACCTCAGTTTCTTTGAGGATCTCGTGGCCTTTGCGAAGGAGCATCATCTCATGATCGTCCACGATTTGGCCTATGGCGATATCGTCTTCGATGAATATCAGGCGCCCAGTCTCCTTCAGGTCAAAGGGGCAAAGGATGTGGGTGTAGAATTTTTCTCGCTCTCTAAGAGTTACAATATGCCCGGCTGGCGGGTGGGGTTCGCTGTAGGAAATGCCGAGATGCTGGCGGCTCTGGCCCGATTGAAGAGTTATTTCGATTATGGTATCTTTCAACCCATTCAAATTGCAGCTATCATTGCCCTCAATGGGGATCAGGATTGCGTCCGGGAGACCGTAGAGATTTACCGGAAAAGGAGGGATACCTTGATCCACGGGTTGAGACGAGTGGGCTGGGAGATTGAGAAACCGAAAGGGACGATGTTTGTGTGGGCAGAGATTCCTAAACCCTTTAAAAAGATGGGATCGGTGGAATTTTCTAAATTGCTGCTGAGGGAAGGGTTGGTCGCTGTTTCCCCAGGGGTTGGTTTCGGTGAATATGGAGAGGGGTTTGTGAGATTTGCACTGGTGGAGAACGATGCCCGTATCAAACAGGCCGTCAAGGGGATTCAGAAGGCGCTGAAATAAAGACCGGAATGTTGGAACAATGGAAGATTGGAATAATGGTTTTACATAAAAAAGTTAAAGAGTGTATTTGATTAGAGTCATTATTCCATTTTTCCAATATTCCATTATTCCATGGAGATTGATATCTGCAGGAGGCGATTATCCAAATTGCAGAAAGCGTCACGCAGGAGAGATGCTATGAGAGAGATTAAGGTCGGTTTGATCGGTTTTGGAACAGTAGGCTCTGGAGTCGTAAAGATTCTTCAGAAAAATTCGAAGCTGATCGAGAATCGAGTGGGTGCGAAGATCGTTTTGAAGCGGATTGCGGATATTGATATCGAAACGGATCGCGGGGTAAAGATACGATCTCGGATCCTCACCCGAAGCGCAGAGGAGGTGATCGGCGATCCGGAGATTGATATCGTGATGGAATTGATAGGAGGCTTTGAACCGGCAAAGACTTTTATTCTAAAAGCGATAAGAAATAAGAAACATATCGTCACCGCCAACAAGGCACTTCTTGCTCTCCATGGAGATGAAATCATCAGGGAGGCACATCGCTTCGGTGTCGATGTCAACTTCGAAGCCTCGGTCGGTGGTGGCATCCCCCTGATCCGGTCGATCAAAGAGGGTCTTGTGGCCAACCGGATTCAGTCCATCTTCGGGATCCTGAACGGAACTTCAAACTACATCCTTTCCAAAATGACTGACGAGGGAGGAAATTTCAAAGAGGTTTTAAAGGAAGCCCAGGAGAAGGGATATGCGGAGGCCGACCCGACCTATGATATTGAGGGGATTGATGCGGCCCATAAACTTGCCATTCTGATTCGCCTCGCCTTTGGAACCCCTATCCGATTTCAAGAGATCTTTATCGGAGGAATTTCAAATATCACCCCTCTGGATATTCAATTCAGCCGAGAATTTGGATACCGGATAAAACTGCTGGCTATCGCCAAGATCGATCAGGGGAAGGTGGAAGCACGCGTTCATCCCACCATGATTCCGCAAGGACACCTGCTGTCAACGGTGGAGAGTGTATTCAATGCGATTTATATCAAAGGGGATGCCGTGGGGCCGACCCTCTTCTATGGTCAGGGAGCAGGTCAAATGCCGACCGGCAGTGCAGTGGTGAGCGATCTGGTGGATCTGGGAAGAAACCTTCTTGTTCAGGCCACCGGGCGTCGTGTGCCGCTTCTCTCCTATCAGGAATCTGCCATTGAAAAAATTTCTCTTAAAAGGATGGAGGATGTAGTGATGCCTTTCTACATGAGATTTTCAGCACTGGACAAGCCTGGAGTGCTTTCAAAAATTTCTGGAATCTTGGGAAAGAATGACATTAGTATCGCTGCGGTCATCCAGAAGGGAAGAAAGATCAATGGTGCGGTTCCGATTGTGATGATGACTCATGAGGCTAAAGAGAGGAATGTCCATCGCGCACTTAAGGAGATCGACCGACTCGGCGTGATCCTGGGAAAGACGATCTTCATCCGCGTGGAGAATGAATTGGAATGATAGTTCGGAGTCATGAGTTCGTAGTTAGGAGTATTCCTACGTTTAATGTTTCCGAACTCCTGTAGTAGGGAACGGTTTCAAACCGTTCCCTACTCCGAACTTTAGAGGAATAAGATGTGGCGTGGGGTGATTCGGGAATACTGGAATTTTTTACCGGTCAAAAAAGAGGAGAGCATTATCACCTTACTGGAGGGGAATACCCCGCTCATCCCTTCCTCGCAGATCAAAAAAGAGTTGCGCTCGGGGATCGATCTCTACTTTAAATACGAAGGCCTCAACCCCACGGGATCTTTTAAAGACCGCGGGATGACCGTAGCGGTCTCCATGGCAAAAGAGATGGGTTCTAAGGCGGTCATCTGTGCTTCAACAGGAAACACCTCTGCCTCGGCAGCAGCCTATGCATCGAAGGCGGGGATGAAGTCTTATGTTCTCATTCCCGAAGGGAAGATCGCCCTTGGAAAATTGTCCCAGGCGATGGCTCACGGTGCTCATGTGATTCAGATCGAGGGCAACTTTGATGAGGCGCTTCATATTGTGAGAGAGATTTCAGAGATAGAGCCCATCACTCTGGTCAACTCTCTCAATCCTTACCGGATTGAAGGTCAGAAGACCGCTGCCTTTGAGATCATTGACCATCTGGGATTTGTGCCGACTTATCATTGCCTTCCCGTTGGCAATGCAGGAAATATCACTGCCTATTGGAAGGGATACAAGGAGTATTGGGAGAGGGGCAGGGCCGATGGGCTTCCCAAGATGCTGGGGTTTCAGGCAGCGGGAGCGGCACCTATTGTCATAGGAAAGGTGGTGGAGCATCCGGAAACCATCGCAACAGCCATCCGCATTGGAAACCCTGCCAGTTGGAAGCTGGCGGAGGCAGCCCGGGATGAATCGGGAGGGTTGATCGAAATGGTGAGCGACGAGGAGATCCTGGAGGCTTATCGGATGATGGCCAGCTTGGAAGGGATCTTCTGCGAACCCGCCTCTGCCGCCTCTCTGGCTGGAGTGATGAAACTGGATCGAAAAGGTTTCTTTAAAAAAAGAGACCTGGTGGTCTTGACGATTACCGGACACGGGTTGAAGGATCCGGATATTGCCATTCGAGTCTCTCAGAAGCCCATCTCCCTCCCCCCTAAGAAGGATAAAGTTTTAAAATACTTCAATCTTTAAACACCTTCCTTATGAAGAACGCCTTCATCTATTCCGATGTATATCTCGATTATGATTATGGACCCACCCATCCTCTCCGGATCATCCGGCTCAAGTTGACCCACGAACTCATCTGGGCCTATGGTCTTTTAGACCTGCCATCGGTTCAATTCATTCCCACCCTCAAAGCGAGCGAAGAGGATTTGGCCCTTTTTCACAGCAGGGAATACTTGAATGTATTGAAGCAGGCCAGTGACGGCCATTTGAGAGAAGATGCTTATTATTATGGACTGGGACCCGGAGACAATCCCATCTTTCCGGGTCTTTTCGACTGGTCTCTCTGGGTGACCGGGGCAACGCTTCAGACCGTCGCTTTTGTGGCTGATGAAAAGGGAGAAATGGCCTTCAACATCGCGGGAGGCCTTCACCATGCCCTGAGATCGAGGGCCTCCGGATTCTGTTATATCAATGATCCTGTCATTGGAATTTTAAAACTTTTAAACCGGGGGAAGCGAGTGGCCTACATCGATATCGATGCGCATCACGGAGATGGGGTTCAGAAGGCTTTCTATCAGACCGACCAGGTCCTGACCATCTCGCTTCATGAAATCGGATACACCCTCTTTCCGGGAACCGGTTTTGAGTATGAAATCGGAGAGGGGAAAGGGGAGGGGTATTCTGTCAACCTTCCCTTTCCCCCTTATACCGATGATGAAATCTACCTCTGGGCGTTCGATGAGATCGTCCCTGAGCTCATCCATGTTTTTCAACCCGATGTGGTAGTTACGCAGTTAGGCGTGGATACCTTTTATAACGATCCTTTGACCAACCTTCATCTGTCCATTCTCGGCTTTGAAAGGGTCGTTCGGCGGATCAAAGAGTTAGCTCCACGGTGGGTGGCATTGGGAGGAGGAGGATACGATATCTCCAATGTTGCCCGAGCCTGGACATTGGCCTGGGCAGTAATGAACGGGATCGAATTAGAAGAGAAACTTCCAGAGCCCTATTTGAAAACGGCAGCAAGGGAAGGAATCCACGAGAAGGAATTGAGGGGCAATATGACACCCCCTCCCCACAGTCAGAGAAAGGAGATCAAAGCAGAGGCAGAACGGGTGGTCAATTATATCAAGAAAATGGTCTTTCCAAAGGTTGGAAAATAATCTTCCAATCCCCTTAGTCCCCCTCTTGGAAAGAGGGGTTGATCAATCATCTTCCCTTCTATTTTCTTAAAATTGGCATATCTTTTGCTTTCAATTTTCGCTTTTCATTTGACATTTGTAAGGTTTTGGTATATTTAGGTTTTAAGGTAGGAGGGATTGGATAGAGAAATGAAGTATGTGATTATCATCGGAGATGGAATGGCAGATTACCCGGTAGAGGGACTCAAAGGAGAGACCCCTTTGAAGGTGGCAAGAACACCTCATATGGACTGGATGGCAAGGCATGGGGAAATTGGTCTGGTCAGGACAATCCCTATCGGTTTCAACCCCGGGAGTGAGATCGCCAACCTTTCAATCTTCGGTTATGATCCCGTCCGTTATTATACCGGAAGAGGTCCCTTGGAGGCAGCCAGCCTTGGAGTCAAACTGCAACCTAATGACATTGCCTTCCGATGTAATCTGGTTACCCTTCAAGGAGATGGTCCCCAAACGGTGATGGAAGATTTTTCCGCTGGGCACATCACAGATGATGAGGCAAGGGAGATCATCCTCGATTTAGATCAGAAGCTGGGAACGGAGGATGTCCGATTCTATCCAGGGGTGAGTTATCGACATCTGATGGTCTTGAGGAATGGGGTTTTAAAATTTTCAAACCTGGAAAGCCTGGAGCTCACCCCTCCTCATGATATCATCGGCAAAGAGATATTTCCTTTTCTTCCTGAGGGTGGGAGGGCAGATCAGATTCTCACCTTGATGAATCACTCCCAGCAGCTTCTCAAAAATCATCCCGTCAATCTTTCCCGCAAGACCAAAGGCCTTCGATCCGCTAACTCCATCTGGCTCTGGGGGCAGGGGCGATCAACCCAGATGATAACCCTGAAGGAGCGATTTGGCATTGAAGGTTATGTGATCTCAGCCGTCCACCTTCTCAAAGGGATTGGGATCTTAGCGGGCTTGGAAGTTCTGGAGGTGCCCGGTGCGACAGGGTATTTTGATACCAATTACGATGGGAAGGCTCAGTATGCACTGAGAGGTTTAAAGGAGAAGGATTTTGTCTATGTCCATGTCGAAGCCCCTGATGAAGCTGGCCATATGGGGAACCCGGAGTTGAAGATCGAAACCATAGAAATTTTTGATGAGAAGATCGTGGGTGCGATTTTAAAGGGGATGAACGATTTCAAAAGTTATAAGGTGATGGTCCTGCCAGACCACCCAACTCCACTCTCTGTCCGAACCCACACGGCTGATCCTGTTCCCTATGTCATCTATTCCAGTGAGGATGAGGCATCTACTGCCCATGGTGAAGCATTTGATGAAATGTCTGCAGGTCAGAGCAAGATCTTTATTGATAAGGGATTTGAACTGATCGAAAGATTTTTAAACCTTCATGGTTTGCCCTGAGGGAGAAGGAGATTTTGTTGGTGAATACGAGGACAAAATTTATTTTTATCACCGGTGGCGTGGTCTCTTCTTTGGGAAAGGGATTGGCCTCTTCATCCATCGGAGCCCTCCTTGAGCTGAGAGGCTTGAAGGTCAATTTTCTCAAATTCGATCCTTACATTAATGTCGATCCCGGAACGATGAACCCCTTCCAGCATGGGGAGGTCTATGTGACCGATGACGGGGCAGAGGCGGACCTCGATTTAGGACATTACGAACGTTACACCAATGTGAAGACGTCGAAAAAAAATAACTTCACCACCGGACAGATCTATGATTCTGTCATCTCCAAAGAGAGGAGGGGAGACTATCTGGGTACCACCGTCCAAGTCATCCCTCATATTACGGACGAGATCAAATCGAAGATCTTCGACCTCGCACAGGATGTGGACATCGTGATCGTTGAGGTCGGAGGGACGGTCGGTGACATTGAAAGTCTTCCTTTTCTGGAGGCGATCCGCCAAATCCGCGGAGATGTGGGCAGGGAGAATACGCTTTATATTCACCTGACGTTAGTGCCTTACATCCAGACCGCCGGGGAGTTGAAGACCAAGCCGACCCAGCATAGCGTGAAGGAGTTACGGGAGATCGGGATCCAGCCCGATATTCTTCTTTGCAGGACCGATCGACTCCTCTCGACAGAGATCAAATCGAAGATCGCGCTCTTCTGCAATGTAGACAAGGATGCCGTGATCACCGCAAAGAATGTGGAGACGGTATATGAAGTCCCCATCGTTTTTCATCAGGAAGGGCTGGATGAGAAGATTGTGGAGAAACTCAATATCTGGACAGGCCGGCCGAACTTGAACGGTTGGGAGAGGGTTGTCAAAAGGATTAAACATCCCCGTTTTGAAACCACGATCGGCGTCGTGGGAAAGTATATCAGTTTAATCGAATCCTATAAAAGTTTGACCGAGGCGCTGATCCATGGTGGGATTGCTAATGATGCCAGGATCCATTTGAAATATATCGATTCCGAGCAGGTGGACAAGGAGGGGCCGGAACATTTACTCCAGGGTGCCAATGGCATCCTCGTCCCTGGCGGGTTTGGGATAAGAGGGATCGAAGGGAAGATTAAAGCTATCCAGTATGCCAGGGAGAAGAGGATTCCTTATTTTGGGATCTGTCTTGGGATGCAATGTGCCGTGATCGAGATTGCCAGGCACTGCGCCGGTTTGAAAGGAGCAAACAGTTCGGAGTTCGATCTCCATACTCCCCATCCAGTGATCTACCTTTTGGAGGAATGGGTGGATCGTGATCAAACGATCCAGAAGCGGAGCTCCAATACAGCGAAAGGCGGGACGATGAGGCTAGGACTCTATCCCTGTCGGCTCGAAGAGGGCAGTTTGGCCTTGGAGGCCTATAATAAGAAGCTGATCTATGAACGACATCGGCATCGTTATGAATTTAATAATGCCTATCAGGATCTTTTGGAAAAAGCGGGACTGGTATTCAGTGGTGTTTCACCGGATAAGGGGCTGGTGGAGATCGCCGAATTGAAAGATCATCCTTGGTTTCTGGGGTGCCAATTTCATCCTGAATTCAAATCGAAACCGATGGAACCCCATCCCCTTTTCAGGGAGTTTATCAGGGCCTCCCTTCGGTGGGGGAAAGACTCAAAGTCCAAAGTTCAAAGATCCAAAGGAAAAAGAAGGAAGGGCTCAAAGATAAAAGTTTAAAGCTTAAATATGAAATATGGAATCTAAAATCCAAAATCAGAGGAGATGCGTTTAGTGAGTATCATTGAGGAGGCAAAACGGGTATTGAAGGTGGAGGCCAATTCCATTATCGATCTGGCAGAACGGATCGATGAAAATTTTTCACGAGCCGTCGAATTGCTCTACCATTGTAAAGGAAGAGTTGTCCTCATGGGCATGGGGAAATCCGGACTGGTGGGAAGGAAGATCGCTTCCACATTCGCTAGTACAGGAACCCCTGCCTTCTTCATTCATCCTGCTGAGGGGGTGAATGGCGATTTTGGGATGCTGGCCAAAGAAGATGTCGTTATCGCCATCTCCAATAGCGGTGAGACCCGCGAGCTTTTAGAGGTTCTTCCTCTCATCAAACGGTATGGCAACCGGTTGATTGCCCTCACTGGAAATTTAAAATCCACTTTGGCCAAAGTCGGAGATGTATGTCTCGACATCCATGTAAAGGAAGAGGCGTGCCCTCTCGGTTTGGCTCCAACTGCAAGCACGACTGCAACCCTTGCACTCGGGGATGCGTTGGCGGTGACATTGATGATCCAGAGAGGGTTCAAGGAAAAGGATTTTGCTCTTCTCCACCCCGGGGGAGCGTTGGGGAGAAAACTTCTCCTCAAAGTGGAGGATCTGATGCATGTTGGGGAGGCCTTCCCCATGGTGTCGGAGAAGGTCTTGATGAAGGAGGCGCTCTTTGAGATCACCTCGAAACGGCTCGGTGTGACCGGAGTCTGCAATCAGGAAGGGCACCTGGTCGGTGTGATCACAGATGGGGATCTGAGGCGAGCCCTGGAAAAGTATAGCGACCTCCTCAATCGCGAAGCCTCTGCGGTGATGACCAGGAATCCGAAATGGATTGAGAAGGATGCCCTGGCAGCCAGGGCGGTCCAGAGGATGGAGGAATATTCCATCACCTCTCTCTTCGTCTTCAACCGTGCCGGGGATAAAGTGCCTGTAGGGATCATCCATCTTCATGATCTTCTAAAGGCTGGAGTGGTCTAATTCTGATTACGGCAATGTTGATAAAAAGAGTTAAAATTGCAATTCTCATTTCCATCGTACTAATTGGGGGGATCGTTTTTTTCAGCCTCTGGATGAACCTCCAGGAGAGAAAACAATCAGAGAAAGGAGAGGCACTTCCAAAGATCTCCATAGATGGTGCGAATATGCGCTTGGAGAAGATTCGATTTATCGAGGATAAACACGGTCAGAAGACTTGGGAATTGGAGGCGACATCGATCCAACAATACCAGGATCAGAATGTCATGATGTTAGAAGATGTGAAGGTGACTTATTATGCAAAGGAAGGGAGGATCTTCAACATTTCTGGGAAACAGGGGAAGTTCTATCAGGGTTCGAAAGACATAGAGTTGGTGGGCAACGTGTTGCTCACCTCAAGCGATGGATATCGACTAAAAACACATTCCATTTCCTATCGTCATTCGGAGAAACAGGCCAGCACTTCTGATCCCGTTGAGATTGAAGGGGAACAGATCCGGTTGGTTGGCAGAGGGATGCTGGTGGATATGGAAGCAAAAACCTTTAAAGTCCTCAACCAGGTCAAAACCAAATTGAGAGGAGGAAGGGGATGAAAAAAGGAAAGAGGATCGGCATTCTCGTCATGATATGCTCTCTTTTCCTCTTTTTCATATCCGGGGAAGCTCAGGAAAAGAAGGGAGCCGGAAAAAGCGAAGAGAAAAAGCTTCATACCGACAGAGGGTTCGGATTCACTGCTAGCCGTGCACCCATCGATATCACCTCTGACACAGTCGAGGCAGATCAGAAGCAGAACAGGGTTACCTTTAAGGGAAATGTGATCGCCAAACAGGAAGAGACAACCCTCTATGCCAACACACTGGTCATCATTTATGACCCAAGTACAAAGAAACTAAAAGAGATTATTGCGATCGGTAATGTGAAGGTCGTCCAATTGGAACGTAGGGCGACGAGTCAGAAGGCGACTTTTGATCAGGATAAGAATAAGGTGGTTTTAGATGGGGATGCCGTGGTTCGTGAAGGGGCAAATGTGATCAGGGGAGAAAAAGTAACCTTCTACATCGATGAGGAACGAAGCGTTGTGGAAGGGGGAAAGGGGGGCCGGGTCAGCACAAGCATCACACCGCCTCCCAAAGAGAAATGAGTTAAGAGTTCGGAGTGATGAGTTCGGAGAAAAATGGAAATTAAATAAACACTCCGAACTTAAATAGGAAGACGATGTCGCATCTATTATGTGAGAATTTGAGCAAATCCTTCCGGCATAAGAAAGTTGTGGATAGAGTCCATCTGGAGATCCGGGGTGGGGAAGTCGTAGGATTGCTGGGACCCAATGGTGCAGGAAAAACCACCATCTTTTATATGATTGTCGGACTGCTCCAACCCAATGGAGGGAAGATGTATCTAAACGATGATGAGATTACCTCCCTTCCCATGTATTTGCGAGCGAGGAAGGGGATCGGATACCTACCCCAAGAACCCTCGGTCTTCAGAAAGCTGACAGTGGAAGAAAACCTGATGGCGATTTTAGAGACTCTTCCTCTCTCCAGAGAGGAAAGGAAAAAACAGGTGGAAGGCCTCCTGAACGAGTTGGGATTATCTTTACTCAGGAAGCAGAAGGCTTACAGCCTCTCGGGAGGGGAACGCAGGCGAGTGGAGATTACCCGAGCCCTGGTGCTCTCTCCTTCCTTCATTCTTCTGGATGAACCCTTCGCCGGGATCGATCCCATTGCGGTATTAGATATTCAGACTATTGTCCGTCAATTGAAATCAAAGGGGATTGGAATTATAATTACAGATCATAATGTTAGAGAAACGTTGGGGGTATGTGATCGAGCATATATCCTCAATGAGGGGCGCATCCTGGAGGAAGGGACTCCCGAGAAGATTGCCCGGAGCCAAAAGGCAAGAAAGATCTATCTGGGGGATGGGTTCGAGTTAAATAGAACCAAATAGAACGATGGACGATGAACAATGAACGGTGGACAAAAAAGATAATGTATGGTTCATCGTTTATCGTTTAACGTTCATCGTCATGGGAGTGAGATGGCCTTAGAGATCAAACAGACACCTAAGCTTGTTCAACAACTGGTGATTACTCCTCAACTCCAGCAGGCGATCCGGCTTCTCCAGTTAACCCGCCTGGAACTGGTGGACCTGATCAGTCAGGAGATGAAGGAGAACCCGCTCCTCGAAGAAGTTGAGGAGGAGAAGGACTCTGCCGAGGCCGAAGAACCTTTGACCGAACAAACCGAAGGAGAACTCCCTACCGATAACGAGCACACCCTCGAAGTAAAGGGGGAGGGAGAGGGTGCTGATGAGTTTGATTGGGAAAACTATTTGGAAAATTACAACCTCACCCCCTATCAGAGATCGAGCCATCAGGATGGGGAGGAAAGACCCTCTTTCGAAAATTTCCTTACCAAGAGAACGTCCCTTTCCGACCACCTCAACTGGCAGCTTCAACTCTCCCGCTTCACAGAGGAAGAGCTAAAGATCGGGACATTTATTATCGGGAATCTGGATGAAGATGGATACCTGAAGATCCTACTTGAAGATGTCAGTTCAGAAACGAATCTTCCATTGGAGATGGTGGAAGGAGTTCTCCGGAAGATACAGCAGTTCGATCCAGTCGGCGTGGCGGCGAGAGATTTGAGAGAATGTCTCCTCATCCAACTCGAGCAGCTGGAGGTTCGAGACCCCCTCACGGAGAAGATCGTTTCAGAACATCTCTCCCTCCTGAAGAATCGAAACTATCCGGCGATCGCCAAACGGTTGGGGGCATCTCTGGAACGGGTCAATCATGCGGCCGGTCTTATTTCCAAATTGGATCCCAAACCTGGAAGGGCCTTCGGAGGGGAAGTGATTCAGGAGATCATCCCAGATGTTTTTGTATATAAAGTGGAGGGAGAGTATGTGATCTATTTGAATGATGAAAACATCCCGATGCTCAAGGTCAATTCCCTTTACCGGAATATCCTCAGCGACCACAGCTTCTCCCTGGAAGTGGACCGGAAATATATTCAAGAAAAACTCCGGTCAGCCCTCTGGCTGATTCGAAGTATTCATCAACGCCAAAGGACGATTTACAAGGTGACGAAGAGCATCGTCAAGTTTCAAAGGGAATTTTTAGACAAGGGCATCCAGTTTCTTAAACCTCTCGTCCTCCGGGATGTGGCCGAGGATATCCAGATGCATGAGTCCACCATTAGCCGGGTCACCCACAACAAATATGTCCATACCCCCCAGGGTATTTATGAGTTAAAGTTCTTTTTCAATGCAGGGATCGCCTCGACTCAGGGAGAGACCTTGGCCTCGGAAAGTGTCAAGAATCTCGTCCGCGAGATCATTGCCAAGGAAGACCCGAAAAAGCCATACAGTGATGAGAAACTGGTTCAGATTTTGAAGGGGATGAATATCCATATCGCACGGAGGACGGTTTCGAAATATCGGGAGATGATGAAGATCCTTTCCTCCAATGAACGGAGAAAGATCTCGTAGATGCTCATTGCAAAATGACCATTACAAAATTAACAATTATCATTTTTTCATTGTTAAATTTGCATTTTGCAATAATCTTCGCAAACCATAAGGAGTGGATCGATGCAGATTATGGTGACGTTTCGACATATGGAAACCGATGAAGGGGTCAAGGACTATGTGAAGGGAAAAGTCAAAAGATTACAAAAATATATTGAGAATCCAAGGGAAGCCCATGTGGTTCTTTCTGTGGAGAAATTTCGAAATATCGCAGAAATCACGATGATCGGAGATGGAGCGCCCCTCAACAGCCAAGGGAAAAACAGCGATCTCTATGCCGCCATTGACCAGATGGTGGATAAAATAGAGCGTCAAATCCGTGAACGACGGGGGAAGGAGAGACGGAAAAGGTCGAACCCCACTCCCTCGAACATGTCCCTCCAAAGCGGTGAAGACGGTCTGGTAGATAAAGGGGAAGAGGAGATTTTTTCCATCGTACAGAGGAGGCGTACCCTTGCCAAACCCATGTCTCTGGAGGAGGCAGTCGCCCAATTGAATCTTTCAAAAGAGGATTTTTTAGTTTTTATCAATTCCGATTCGGAACAGGTGAACGTCCTCTATCGCAGTAAAGATGGAGGAGTTGAATGGGTGGAACCTCATCCCAAATAGGGAAGGGTTGAAGAGGAAATGGTGAAGCTTCTCGATTATTTGAAAGAAGAATGGGTGATCCCCGATCTCCAAGGAACGGATAAGCGTTCCATTCTGAAGGAGCTATCCAGTGTCTTGGTGAAACCCTGTCAGATGGCTTCTTCCGAAGAGCTGGTTCAGATCCTCCTCGATAGGGAAAAACTGGGATCCACGGGGATTGGAGAGGGGATTGCCATTCCCCATGGTCGGTTGAAAAAGGTGAAGAACTTCTTCATCTCGTTTGGTCGTTCGATCAAGGGCGTGGATTTCGACTCAATCGATCAGAATCCCAGCCTGCTTTTCTTTTTGGTCATCGCTCCGGAAAATTCAGCGGTGGAGAACTTAAAACTTCTGGGCCGTATTGTAACCCTGTTGAAGGACACTTCTTTCAAGAAACGACTGATAGGGGCCCGATCCCAGAAGGAGCTTTTTCAGATCATTGCTGAGGAAGATGAGAAGTATTAATTTAGTGTCAGTGATGAGTGATGGTGATGGGTTAAAAATAGAAACGCGTATTGTTTCAGCAACACTATCACCGTCCACTATCACCATTATTTTGGACTGATTCATGAGTGGCCTTCTGGTTCAAGAACTGGAGCAGAATAAAGAATATCATTTGGGCCTGACTCTGCTTGCCGGACGGAAGGGGCTGAAAAAGAAGATCACCCACTCACAGGTTCAGAAGATGGGGTTGGCCTTGACCGGTTTTATCCAATTTATCGATCCCGAGCGGCTTCAAATCATCGGGAATACCGAATTGGCCTACTTCAGAACCCTTTCCGCCGACCTCCAGGAGAAGGTGATACGCCAGATCTGTAGCCTGGAGCTGTCCTGTTTGGTCATCACGCGCAACTTGGAGGTTCCAGAACTCCTCCTCCTGGAAGCCGATGAGAGGGAAATCCCTTTGTTCCGAACCAACCTCCGTTCCTTCGATTTCATTGAACGGGTTACCAAACTCTTGGAGAAGAAGCTCAACCCTACCAGCAGCATCCATGGTGTGCTCATGGATGTCTTCGGGGTGGGGGTACTCCTCCTGGGGAAAAGCGGAATCGGGAAGAGTGAGTGTGCCTTAGACCTCATTCTCCGGGGGCACCGTTTGGTAGCGGATGATATGGTCTATATTCAGAAGCGATCACCCTCTTCTGTGATTGGAAGTGGTTTTGAGGTCATTCAGCATCATATGGAGGTCCGTGGGCTGGGGATCATCAATGTTCGGAGCCTCTTTGGGGTTGAGGCCATTCGCGAGCGAAAGAAGATTGAATTGGTGATGGAACTGATGGAATGGGATACCCAACGGGAGTACGATCGCTTGGGGTTCGAAGAGGAAAAATATTCTATCCTGGACGTCGAACTCCCGATGCTGAGAATTCCCGTCACGCCCGCTCGGAATTTGACGACCATCATCGAAGTGGCTGCCCGCAATTACCTCCTGAAAGTGATGGGATATGATTCGGCACTGGAGTTTGAGAAAAAACTCCTTCGCAAGATGGAAGAGAAAGAGGGGGTTAAACTTGAGGTCGAGGGCGAGGTGGAGTGAAGAACATCCGGGTGATTCTCATCAGTGGTCTTTCCGGATCCGGGAAAACAACGGCCATTAAGGC
>JBFMAE010000046.1:0-4147 GCA_040756085.1 Thermodesulfobacteriota bacterium
AAAAAGACCTTGGGTGAGGTGACTTCTCATTTAGAAAGTTATCGAAGGGGAGGAAAATAATGGATCGATGGGAGCGAACGGATGAAATCATTGACCGAGTGGAGCAAACTCTCCTGGTCATCATTCTAAGTGTCATGATCCTCATCGCTTTCTTACAGATCGTTCTCCGGAACGTTTTTGCCACGGGTTTTGCCTGGGGAGATACATTGGTCAGGAATCTGGTCCTCTGGGTAGGTTTTATCGGCGCTGCCTTGGCTACAAGGGAAGGGAAACACATCAACATCGACTTGATTTCAAGATGGTTGCCCTCGTCGGGAAAAACTATTGTGGAAATCATTACCCATTTGTTTTCCTTCTTTATCTGTTGCCTGCTCTGTTTTGCCGCATTGAAATTTATTAAAAATGAGGCCCAAATGGGGAGCGTCATCTTCGCAAGTATTCCTGCCTGGATTCCACAGATCATCCTTCCCATTACCTTTGGAATAATGGCTTTCCGATTTGGCCTGCATTCTTTGAAGAACCTTTCCATGATCGTGAGGGCAACTTCCATTCGTAACCAGGAAGGAGAGAGATGAGTCTCCTGCTAATCATCGTCATCCTTCTTTTTATCCCCTTCGGAGCCCCCATCTTCGCGATCATCGCTGGCCTGTCCCTTTTCTTGCTATTCTCCAGCCAGATCGACTCCTCAGCCATGATCATTGAGATGTATCGGATAGCCACGACTCCCATCCTCGTCGCCATCCCTCTCTTCACCTTTGCCGGATATCTCCTCTCAGAGAGCGGGGCTCCCAAAAGGTTGATCAGACTTTCAGATGCGATCTTAGGATGGTTGCCGGGTGGGCTGTCGATCATTGCCCTTTTCGCCTGCGCCATTTTTACTGCCCTGACCGGTGCGACAGGGCTCACGATCATCGCCTTAGGGGGGATTCTCTTTCCTGCGATGGCACAAGGGAGATACCCAGAAAAGTTCTCCCTCGGTTTATTGACTACTTCGGGTACATTGGGTCTGCTCTTTCCGCCTAGCCTTCCCCTGATTATCTATGCGATTGTGGCGAAGGTGGGAATTGATCAACTCTTTATCGCAGGCATTCTGCCCGGCGTCCTCCTGATGGTCCTTCTATCTGCATTTAGCATTCAGAAAGCCATCTTTTCCGGAATCCCTCGAACCAAGTTCAATCGCTCTGAAGTGTTTAAGGCGCTGAGGGAGATGATCTGGGAACTCCCTCTCCCTGTCGTCGTCTTGGGTGGAATCTACAGTGGATATTTTGTTGTTAGTGAGGCTGCGGCCATTACAGCGACCTATGTCCTCCTGATCGAAGTGATCATCAATAAAGATATAAAATGGAGAGAACTGCCCCGGATTATGAGAAAGAGTATGGTGCTGGTAGGTGGGATTTTAATCATCTTAGGCGCTGCCCTTGGTCTGACAAATTATCTGATCGATGAGGAAATCCCAATGAAGATGCTGAATTTTTTCAAAACCTACATCTCCAGTCCCTTCATTTTCTTGTTTGTGCTGAACCTCTTTCTATTGGCCGTGGGCTGTCTTATGGGTATATTCTCTGCACTGACTGTCGTCGTCCCTCTGGTCACTCCTATTGCTCACGCCTATGGCATTCACCCTATTCACCTCGGGATCATTTTTCTTGCCAATCTTGAGATCGGAGCCTCAATCCCTCCTTTAGGAATCAACCTTTTTATCTCCAGCATCCGCTTTGAAAAACCGGTATTGAGACTCTATCTCGCCTCACTCCCATTTATTGCTATCCTTCTGGTGGGTTTGGTCATCATCACCTATCTTCCCTGGTTGAGCCTCGCCCTCCTGAAATAAAAACGCATAGGGCATAGCAATTTAGTGCATGGCGTCCCCCACCCTATCGATCCCCGGAGGGAATGCCTGTAAGAGATCACATCACCGATCTACGAGGGAGACAAAGCTTTCTGCTTTTAAATCGGCGTGATGAACAATGGAATCAAAGTGAGAATCAGCATGGACAAGAATCGCCCTCTCTTTAAGGGCAGAGGCTGCAATGACAATGTCTGCGTAAGGGATACTAATCCCCTTTAGTTTTAAGTCAAAGGCAAGTTTCGAAGAAAGGTCCCACAATACCTTATCTGCCTCAATATAATAAAGTGCGTCGAGCCTACTCTTCAGTCGGAGATATTCCTTTTCCGACTTAGTCCCACCCAGTAGCTCAAGGGCTATCATCCCGCAGATAGCTACATCACTTTCTACCAATAACTGTCCGATTCTTTCCTTGACAATAGGATGGAAGTCTTTTTTTAAAGCAAGAAGCCATGCAGAAGTATCGATGAGGATCAGGGAAAATAATTAGGGACGTTGGTTCAAATACAACTTGATTTTGGCAGAGGATAGGAGTAGGATACTGGCATATGCCAAGACAAGCGAGACTCGATGCCTCGGGGACGGTACATCAACGAGCAAACGTTGCACGATTTTCAGGAGTCACGACTTCCTTGGTCAATCGGTATACTGCCTGCAGTGAGCTTCTTGAATTGGGGGATTATACTTAGAGGATACTTAAGTTGCATTTGAACCGACGTCCCCAATGTTCTTTGTAAAAGGCAGACTCATCTACAACAGGAGGCTCGGAACGGCAGAGCCTGGCTTTGGGAATATTTGTTCCACGATCGGGTTGAACAGATTTAGCCTTCGAGGGAAAAGGAAAGTGAACATCCAGTGGTTACTCTACTGTGCGGTACACAATCTCTTTAAAGTGCATCGATACGGTCTGGAGTTTGCGTGACGGAACCGGATTGGGTGGTATCGACAGAAATTCGTTGGACTGTTGAATTTACCCCAAAGATTCCCGGAATTGGTTGGGTCGTTGGAAGAATTACCAAAAAGGCCATTAACCAGTTTATCGATGAAATAGAAAAGGCATCCCGATAAATGGATCAAAACCAACAATCAAATGGATCCCGCAAGAGAGTCTAACCCGACGCTCCAGCGGACGCGTAAAAAAACGCTGCGCCTCTTAGCTTTTGCGTTATGCAAGAAGAAATAATACTCAACTGGGACATTGTCAGGCTCAATTACAGCAGCTATAATAATCAAAGATGACCAAATATGCTTTTATTTGAATGGGATACGCATAAAGCAAGGAAAAATGAGGAAACTCATGGTGTGTCCTTCGATGAGGCGAGCACAGTCTTCAGAGACACCTTGTCATTGACTATTCGTGATCCTTTGCATTCTGACGAAGAAGACAGATTTATTTTGATTGGGAATTCTACCAGGAATCGTCTTCTCGTAGTTGTTCATACAGAAAGAGGAGAAAACATCAGAATAATAAGCGCAAGGAAAGCCACGAAGAAAGAAAGGAAGCAATATGAAAAGAATGCCAAAAGATCCAGACATGCTTGAAGAATATGATTTCAGCAAAGGCGTTCGGGGAAAATATGCAAAAAGATATGCTGAAGGGACAAATGTTGTGGTCATTGAACCCGATGTTGCCAAAATTTTCCCGGATCATGACTCTGTAAATCAGGCTTTGAGGTCGCTGGCAGAAATCATCAAACGACAAAAAAAACTTGCATAACACGCGATTCAGCCGATCGCTTACAGCTCCGGCTGATCACGAGCGTTCGGCGGCGTAGTACACATCCGGTGATGGCACCTGGCCATTCGCGTATATCCCAAAAAGGAGAGTTACCGTGAAAGAACAACACAATTACACTATCAAACTTGATACCAAGTTCGGTTTTCTTGAGCTAATTGATGTGCCAAGCCTCGTTGCTGCCTGCGAGGAGCAATGGTACAACCAGACACTTTGCCAGGTGAATGACTGTGTTGTTCGCCTTGGCGTGATGCAAGGAGAATTCCATTGGCACAAGCATGACGAAGAAGATGAGTTCTTTTTTGTCCTCCAGGGTAAGTTTCTGATTGATCTAGAGAATGAGACGATAACCCTTAAACCCCACCAGGGTTATACCATTCCGAGAGGGGTCGTGCACCGTACCAGAGCACCCGAACGGGCGGCCATCCTTATGGTGGAAGGGAGCGGGGTAAAGCCAACCGGCGACTGAGATTAGCCTTGCGTAAGCCATTCCGACTTTGATTGACGTTTTCTCTGGTTGATTTGATGGTGACGCCGCCGAACACTTATAAGGCCTCCCGTGTCAA
>JBFMAE010000047.1:0-14865 GCA_040756085.1 Thermodesulfobacteriota bacterium
CCTCACCCCATCCCTCTCCCCACGGGGGAGAGGGGAAGGGTTAGGGGTAAGCTTTTATTGAACTTCGATCGCATCAAATTTACAGGCCTCAAAACACATCCCGCATTTCATGCATTTTTTGCTATCGATATTGAAAGGTTTCCCTTTCTCCTTCTTCGTCTTCTTTTTTCCGGTGACAGCTTCTGCCGGACAGACCTTCATGCAAGCCCCGCAGGACTTGCAGGCTTCGGAAAGGACACGATAATTGAGAAGGCTTCGACAGACCTTCGCCGGGCATCGTTTATTGACGATATGTTCCCGGTATTCATCCCGGAAATAACGGATCGTGGAGAGGACGGGATTGGGCGCCGTCCCTCCTAATTGGCAGAGAGAGGCTTCTGCAGTCACCCACCCCAGCTCTTCGAGGAGATCGATGTGATCCAGTGTTCCTCTACCCTCTGTAATTTCTGTCAGGATTTCGTGCATCCTCTTCGTCCCCTCCCGGCAGGAGGCGCACTTTCCGCACGATTCATCCTTGAGAAAATTCATAAAATACTTAGCCACATCAACCATACAGGTGGATTCGTCCATGACGATCATCCCACCGGAACCCATCATGGAACCTACTTCGGTCAACCGATCAAAATCGACCGGAAGATCGATCAGTGACTCGGGAATGCATCCTCCCGAAGGACCTCCGGTCTGGACGGCCTTGAATTTCTTCCTCCCGGGAATACCACCACCAATATCGTAAACAATCTCCCGGAGGGTGATTCCCATAGGGACCTCGACCAGACCGGTATTATTCACCTTGCCGACCAGGGAGAAGATCTTTGTTCCCTTGCTGCCTTCGGTACCAATCTTCGTGTACCAATCCGCACCGCGGTCAATGATGACCGGCACATTCGCCCAGGTCTCCACATTATTGAGATTGGTCGGCCTATCCCAGAGACCGCTGATGACGGTATGGATATGCTTTGCTCTTGGCTCTCCCACATTGCCTTCAATGGTGGCCATAAGAGCTGTGGATTCTCCTGCCACAAAGGCTCCGCCTCCTCTGCTGATCTGCACATCAAACTCAAATCCTGACCCCAGAATATCTTTCCCGAGAAGCCCCAATTCCCGAGCCTGCTGGATCGCAATCCCGATATTCACAACAGCCAGTGGATATTCGTGCCTGACGAATACAAATCCTTCATGGGCCCCGATGGCATAGGCACCGATGATCATGCCCTCCAGTACGCTGTGAGGGTTTCCTTCTAAAAGGCTTCGATCCATGTAAGCGCCGGGGTCTCCTTCATCAGCATTGCAAATCACATACTTGATATCGCCCGGTGCCTTCCTGCAGGTCTCCCATTTCACACCCGCGGGGAAGCCTCCACCCCCCCGTCCTCTCAGATTGGCTTTCTTAACCTCCCGGATGATCTCCTCAGGACTCATCGAAAATAAGGCCTTGGATAAGGCCCGGTACCCTCCCACGGCCAGATAGTCTTCAACCCGGGTTGGGTCGATGTTACCATTGTTTCCAAAGATGATCCGCATCTGCTTTTGATAGAAAGGGACTTCTTCCTCTTGGACAATTCTCTCCCCGGTCGTGGGGTGATCGTAAAGAAGGGATTCGATCACCTCCCCTTTCAAGAGCGTTTTTTTAAAAATCGTCGAGGCGTCTTCTGGCTTGACTCGTTGATAAAGGATTTTTTGTGGATAAATGACCACCAGAGGCCCCCTCTCACAGAATCCATGACAACCCGTTACCCGGAAGTTTATTCCATTGCCTTTTGAATGATCTTCCAGGACTTTTTTAAACGCTTCGACCACCTGATGACATCCCGAAGCGTGGCATCCCGTTCCGGTGCAAACCGTAATGCAGGGCTGGCGTGGGTCTCTTCGATTAAGAATCTCATTCCGAATTTGTTCTAATGTTTGAGGAGAGTTAATCCTTCCCATTCGACCCCTCCTTTTTATCCGAGCGAAATTTCTTGATGGTTCCCTCCACCTTGATGGAACTCATCTTTCCAAAATATTCACCATCAATGGCTACGACTGGTCCGGCGGCACAAACCCCCAGACAGTTGACCGTCCCCAAGGTGAAGTTTCGGTCCGGAGTGGTCTCTCCAGGACGAATCCCCAATTCCATGGTGAATTGATCTACAATTCTCTGTCCACCCCGGACATGACAGGCCGTCCCCAGACAGACATGAATTTCATGGCGGCCCCGGGGTACTAGGCTAAAAGCCCGATAAAAGGTAGCAATCCTGTAGATCTTATTTAAAGGGATGCGAAGCCGCTCTCCCAGATGTTCCAGTACCTCTTTGGGAAGATATTTCTCCTTCGTCTGTATGTCTTGAAGGATGGCAAGGATTGCTGATTCCTTTCCATCATATCGTTTGACGATGGCGTCGATCTCTGACCTCTCCATCTCACACTCCTTTTTTTGCCTTTTCTTTCAATTCCTTGTATTCCTGGTGGATCCGTTTCTCAATCTGTTCGATCAGGTCATCGGTGAGGTGGCGAAATCGCCCCTGAAGTTTTAGATATTCTTTGATGGGCTTCAATTTGGGGAAATCGATGTTCAGGCGATATTGGCCTTTCTCCACTTCGTAGAGGGGGAAGACCCCTGTCTCCACGGCTAACCGACCCAGTTTGATGGAGATCTCTGGTGCAGACCTCCAGCCGGTCGGGCAGACGGAAAGGATGTGGAGATAGGCAGGACCTTCAATATCGGCGGCCTTCCTCGCCTTCTGGATGAGGTCGATGGGATAACTGGGGCAGGCCGTGGCCACATAAGGGATATTGTGGGCGGCTGCAATGGCAGCCATATTCTTCTTCCAGGTGATCTGGCCCATCTTGGCCTTTCCGGCCGGCGAGGTGGTGGTCGATGCCCCAAAAGGGGTCGAAGAGGACCGCTGGATTCCGGTGTTCATGTAGGCTTCGTTATCGGTGCAAATATAGATGAAGTCGTGACCCCTCTCAAGAGCCCCAGAAAGGGCCTGCAGCCCGATATCGGCTGTTCCTCCATCTCCAGCCATCCCTATGGTAACAATCTTTTTATAAGGGATTCTCCCTTTTCTCATTAAGGCTTTCAATCCGGATTCGATTCCCGAGGCCACGGCCGCTGTATTTTCAAACGCCACATGGAACCAGGGGACCCTCCAGGAGGTAAAGGGAAGTGGAGAAGAAACGATCTCCATGCATCCTGTGGCAGCAGCAATGATCACATTTCTCCCCAAAGCTTTGGCCACCAATCGAATGGCCAGCACCTCGGCGCATCCCTGACAGGCCCGATGGCCGGGGGCAAAATATTCCTTTTGGGTCAACATTCTGACGGCATAGACATTTAAATTTTCGGTCATCCTCTCACCCCATAAATTTCATATCCTTCCTTATTGCCTTCTTCAATTTCGATTTCAGCCCTATCCACCATCTTGATGAAATCGGATGGAGTGACATCCCTCCCTGAAATTCCAGCGACGAAGTTATACACGACCGGATGTCCATCCACTCCATAAAGAGAAGATCTCACTTCAGAGGCTACGGGTCCACCGGGTCCTCCGATGGAGATCGCCCGGTCGATCACGACCAACTCTTTTGCATGAAGGGTAGCTTTCTTAAATTCATCGAAGGGGAAGGGCCGCCACAGTCGAATTTTTACCAATCCAACCGATCTTCCCTCCTCTCTCATCATGTCCACGGCCACAGAAGCCGTCTCTCCACAACTTCCCATGGTGACCAGAAGTGTCTCAGCATCCTCTATTTTGTAGGTTTCGATGGGGTGATAATACCTGCCGGTCATGTCTCCAAAGGCCTGCCACACCTCTAAAATCTTGGACATGGAAGACCGGAGAGCCACTTCCTGGGCCTTCTTCGTTTCCGCAAAGATGGTGGGCAGGGCAAAGGCACCCATGGTCACAGGACGGTCGGGGTGGAGACGATGAAGAGGTTGATAAGGAGGCAGAAACTGATCGATCTTTTCCTGGTCAATCAGTTCAATCGGTTCAATCACATGGCTCAGGATGAACCCATCCATATTGATAATCACCGGGAGGAGTACATTTCTTTCTTCACCCAACCGATAACTAATAAAGACATGATCGTAGACCTCCTGACCGTTCTCTGTAAAGAACTGAATCCATCCGCAGTCCCGGATGGACATCACATCGCTGTGATCATTCCATATGCTGAGAGGAGCGGAGAGCGTTCGGTTCGCAATGATCATGACGATGGGTAACCTCAGAGCAGAGGCGATATAGGTGATCTCACTCATCAGGGCCAACCCCTGGGAACTGGTACAGGTAAAAGATCTCGCCCCCGCGGCCTCACTCCCCACACAGACGCTCAGAGCGGAGTGCTCAGATTCCACACAAAAGAATTCCGCATCCAGTTCTCCATTCGCCACGAGTTCAGAGAGGTGTTCGACGATATGCGTCTGCGGGGTAATGGGGTAAGCTGAGACCACATCGACATTGGCCTGCTTGACCGCCTCGGCTGAAGCAATCGAAACTTCCATTCCAACCCGTTTTGCCATAGTTATGTCTCCTCGTCCAGCACCATGGTGATCGCTCCGGTGGGACATTCTTTTGCACAGATCCCACAACCCTTGCAGTAGTAAAGGTCCGCAATGAAATAACCCTCTGCATTCAGGTTATAGGCCATATCCGGACAGAAGATGTAGCACAATCCACAATGAACACAAAGCTCCTGATTTAAAACTGGCTTGAACGTCTTCCAGTCCCCTGTTCGATATTGACTGGCATTGCCAGGCTCTAAGACAACATTTCCTACTGGTATTTCCTTCCATGTCCATTCTGATTCCGGTTTTGTCATGCCCTTCCACCTCTTTTTGTCGAATAATTTTAATCCTCCCCAAACCCCCTTTATTAAAGGGGGGAGAGGGGGGATTATTAAAATTTATTGGATAAGGAGGGTTTCCTGATAGGCCCGCTCAAAGGCAGAAATGTTCTTTTCGGCGATTCGACCAAACCGCTCTTTCAAGGGAGGGATAAAGGACTCTTTCTTGACTACTCCTGAGGCCTTGATCAGAGATCCCAACATTGTCGTGTTGGTAATGGGAAGGCCAAGAACCTCTGCAGAGATCCTCACAGCATCCACCACTGCGAGTCGGTTTTCGATCCCTAATGCCTCTTTAACCTTTTCAGGAGAATCCTTGCTCGTGGTGATAAGAATACCATCTGGTTTCAATCCGGCAGCGACATTTACAATCTTCAAAAGGGAGGCATCCAGGACCACCACGAGATCGGGCTCGTAGATATTGGCCCTGATCTTGATGGGTTGATCACTGATCCGGCAGAAAGCTACTACAGGCGCCCCCCTCCGCTCCGGCCCAAAGCTTGGAAAGGCTTGTGCATATTTTCCTTCTCCTATAGCGGCCTGGGCTAACAGTTCTGCTGAAGTCACCGCTCCCTGGCCACCTCTTCCGTGAAATCGAATCTCAATCATCTGGTTCTCCTGAGTTTATTAAACGTCTAAAATATAAAATATTTCACATATTTTTTCAATGCTTAAAATTCAAATAAAACAAATAGTTAAATATTATACCTTTACTCGGGTCTCACTACATTTCGAGCTTTAAAATTAATTTGCGTTAACGCTCACTCAAATTATTCAAAATGTCAAACAAAAATTCTAAATTTCTCTTCTACCCTCAAGGGCCTTTGACAGTGTCATCCCATCCGAATATTCAATCTCCCCGCCCATTGGAATTCCATAAGCGATTCTTGTAATCTTCACCTCCAGAGGTTTGATCAGGTCGGTAAGGTAGAGAGCAGTGGCACCTCCCTCTACCGTGGGATTGGTGGCGAGGATTACTTCCTTTACCCCTTCCTGGTGAAGCCGTACCATCAGTTCTTTAATTTTGATGTCGTCCGGACCAACGCCTTCCAAAGGTGATATTGTTCCGTGCAATACGTGGTATCTTCCATTAAATATTCCGGTGTTTTCGATGGCGATGAGGTCATTGGGTCCTTCCACCACGCAGAGGATCTCCTGGGTTCGGCGCTCATCCCGGCATATCTGGCAGGGATCCTCATCCGTCAAATTGAAGCAGTTGGAACAGAGCCGGATCTTCTCTTTCACATCCAGGATTGCCCTTGCCAGTCCTTGGGCCTCTGACAAATTGCTCCGTAAAATGTGGAAGGCTAGTCTGGAGGCCGTCTTTCTTCCAATACCGGGAAGTTTCGCCAGGGCCTCGATCAAATGATCGATCGGTTTGACATAAATGGTCATCCCTTACTATCCTAAAAATAATAATGCCAAATGCCAAAGCTCCCTGAACTACATAGAGTTCAGGACTAATCATGAACCTCACATGGTTCATGGCAAATATCAAATTGAATCCAAAGCTCAAATATCGAAATTTTTTGTTTTGGAATTTGACATTGATTTGACATTTGAAATTTAAAATAGTCCTGGTAGGCTCAATCCGCCGGTGATCTTCTTCATCTCTTCTGTCATCATTTCTTGGGATTTCCGGACGGCCTCATTCACAGCCGCTGCAATTAAGTCCTGGAGCATCTCGATGTCTTCCCGGTTCACAACTTCTGGATCGATCTGGAGGGAAAGAATCTCTTGCTTCCCATTCATCACGATATTCACCATTCCTCCACCCGAACTGGCCTCAACAGTTTTCCCGGCCATTTCCTCCTGGAGTTGTGAAATTTTAGAATGCATCTGTTGAGCCTGTTTCAGTATGTTTCCCAAACCCTTTGTCATGTATTTCTCCTTTTATGCCTCTTCATCTCCCTACAATTCTTCCGTTAAAGAGACGGAGGGCTTCTTGGATAAGGTTGCTCTCTCCCGTTTCCTTCTCCAATGGTTTTTCCAGATCATTACGGACCGCACCTCCCGATTCTAAAACCACTCGACCTTTTGATTTCACCCCCTGATCCAAAGGTGAGATGATCACCTTCGCCTTTCTCTGAAGGTATTGATGACAGATCGATTCCAACTGGCTTCGGTTTCCCTTTTCTAATATCCTCTCATAATGAAAAGAGTCTTTCTCAAAGCCGATCTCAACCTTGTCACCACTCAACTGAACGAGATTTCCCAAAGCCAAGAACGAACCCAATATGGGATTCCTGGCACGAGTAAAATCCACCAACCCTCTCCATGTCTCTTCACGGATTTTTTGGTATTCTCCCTCACCTTCTTCATCCTGTTGGGAATCGTCTGAGTCCATGGTTTGCTCTAAGGGTGGATGTTCTGAGTTTTTTATCAATTTCTTTGGGATTTCCTCTTCTTTTAAAACTTTTTCCTTCCTGTTCTCCTCCCGGACCATTTGAGGTTTTTCTTCCGGGCCTCTTTCCATCTGGAAATTTTTTGAACTCATGGGTCTTTCTGAAAGAGGAGGATTCTTATGCTCTGTTGGCCCCATGGAGGGGTGGGCTTTATCTAATAACTCCAACTTTTTAAGAACCTCATCAATGGAAAGGATGGGTCGGAAATTGGCCATTCGAATCAACGTCATCTCCAACATGGTCCGAGGGAAAGTGGACTGAGCCACTTCCTCCTCTCCTTTTAAAAGAAGGCTGAAGAGATGGCTCAGCTGATCGAATTGGAATCTATCTGCCTGTTTTTTTAACATCCCCAATTCTTCTTCCGGCATTTCCATCAAGCCTTCTGGATGTTCGATCACTTTGATGAGGATCAGGTTTCTTAGATATTGAAGAATCTCCCTGCAGAATTGTTGGAGATCGTATCCATAGTGATAAACATGTTCGACAATCTCCATACATCGTCCTGCATCCCTGCTGGCCATGGCCTCTATGGTATCATAGAGAATCTTCTGATCGATCAGACCGAGGACTTCAACGATATCTTCATCCCGGATTTCCTTCCCCCCATAAGAGATGACCTGGTCGAGGAGACTCTGGGCATCCCTCATGCTTCCTTCAGATCCCCGCGCAATGGAGAGTAACCCCCTCTGACTGATTTGAACCTTCTCCTCTTCAACGATCTGTCTCAGGCTTCCGATGATCTCCCTCAACGGAATCCTCTTGAAATCATATCGCTGGCATCGGGAAAGAATGGTGGCTGGAATTTTATGGGGCTCGGTTGTAGCAAAGACGAATATGATATGTGGGGGAGGTTCTTCTAATGTCTTCAATAAGGCGTTGAAGGCTTCCCGAGTCAGCATGTGGATTTCATCGATGATATAAATTTTATATCGGCTCTTGGCAGGGGTGTAACGGGCATTCTCTCTCAACTCCCGGATCTCATCGATGCCACGATTGGAGGCTCCGTCGATTTCGATAACATCCACCGACTTTCCATCGGTGATCTCTTTGCAGGTGCTACATTGATTGCAGGGGTTGATCTGTGGACCCGCTTCACAGTTCAGGGCTTTTGCTAGAATGCGAGCGGTAGAGGTCTTACCTACTCCTCTCGCCCCCGTGAATAGAAAGGCATGGGCCACACGTTTCTGCGAGATGGCATTCTGAAGGGTTTGGGTGATGGGTCGCTGTCCGACAACATCTTCAAAGACTTGCGGCCTCCATTTTCTCGCCAATACTAAATAGGACATCTCTCACCAATTCGGAATGCGGAATTCACCTGCCTGCCCTGCCTACCGCAGGCAGTCGCAGGCAGGGATTGCGGACTTTTTAAATTTTTCTTAATCAGCTATTAGCCATTAGTTATCAGCCATATTATTAACTTGTTGATAGTCAGGCTACCCTGCGGCACACAAAGGGGATTACTACCGCTGCTTCCTTCCGGACCTGACGGGGTTTGTAACCTTTTGTTGCGCAGGACCCGACTATCAACAAGAATTGACCTCCTGTAGGGAACGCCTGCCCACCGAGGGCAGGGTTTCAAACCGTTCCCTACTACAGACCTCCGAATTCATCGATGGCGGACCCGCCAAATAATTTTGAAATCAAAATTATTTGGCGAGGTCTCGCCAAAATTTGCTTAAGTTTATGCAAATTTTGGCGGAGAGAGAGGGATTCGAACCCTCGATCCCGTTTTAAGCGGAATACTCGCTTAGCAGGCGAGCCCCTTCGGCCAACTCGGGCATCTCTCCGTGCTTTACTTCGTTTCGCAGTTTACAGTTATTAGTTCGGTGTCTGGAGTAAATCATGAAAATTCTTTCCAACTCTCCCAACTCCGAACTCTTAACTTATTTAGTTCGTGGCGGAGAGGGTGGGATTCGAACCCACGTCCCGATATCATCGGGAACCGCTTTTCGAGAGCGGCGCCTTAAGCCAGCTCGGCAACCTCTCCGGGATTTCGCCTACGGCGAAATACCTTTTACTTTTCACCTTTTACCTTTTGACTTTGAACTTTCAGCTTTGACCCTTTCTACTTTTTACCTCCTAACTCAAAACTTATAAGCTCTCCTCTTCTTAAAAAAAGACTTTAAGATTTCAGCGCACTCCTTTTTAAGAATGCCTCGGGATACCTCCAACGTGTGGTTAAAGCCATTATTTTGCAACAATTTGAATTTTGATTCCACCGCTCCAAATTTTGACTCAGGGGTTCCAAAGACCAATCGAAATATCCTGCCATGCATCATTGCTGAAACACACATCGGGCAGGGTTCGGCCGTCACATACATCACCGTATCGTTCAATCGGTAATTTTTTAACACCTCTCCTGCTTTTCGGAGGACGAGGACCTCCGCATGGGCAGTGGGATCGCTGAGTCCGATACACCGGTTATGATCTCCTGCAAGCACACGATCCCCTTTGACTAAAATGGCCCCCACAGGAACTTCTCCTTCTTGGCCAGCCTTCTTTGCTTCCTCCAAAGCCATCTTCATATATTTTTCATCAAACTCTCTATTCTTCATCTTCGATTCTCAACACCTAATTCGTAATGGATTTTAACAAGAATTATGAACTGACGCAAGGAAAAACAAGTTAAAGAAAATATTAAGAAAGGTTTAAATAGAGGAGGAGAATGCCTGAGGAAATGCTAAGGGTGATGATTCTCCACCGTGGGAATAAGCAGAGGCAGAGCCATTTCGACCCTGCCTCTGCTTTTGTAGAATTGAATATTGATTTATTTTTTACCCTGGGCCTTCAGATAATCTTTCCAGAAAGGCGAGATATCACGCAACTTCTGGATAATCGGTGGAAGATGTTCGATGATGTAATCCATCTCCTCTTTGGTATTATAAATCGAAAGACTGAAACGGATCGATCCATGGGCCGCGGTAAAAGGAACGCCCATTGCTCTGAGCACATGCGATGGTTCGAGTGAGCCGGAGGTGCAGGCAGAACCCGAAGAGGCGCAGATGCCGAGATCGGAAAGCAACAGGAGGATCGATTCTCCCTCTACATATTCAAAACTGACGCTCAGGGTGTTGGGAAGCCGATGGACTCGATCCCCGTTTACCAGGGTATTGGGTATCTTCTCCAGAATCTTTACCTCGAGATAATCCCTCAATGTCTTGACTCGAGTATTTTCCTCATCGAGATGTTTCTTTGCAAGCTCGCATGCCTTTCCAAGACCGATGATGTACGGGACATTCTCCGTCCCTCCCCTTCTCCCCTTCTCCTGGTGTCCACCAATCAAGAAAGGAGAAAATTTGGTTCCCTTTCGGATATAGAGAACACCGATCCCTTTAGGGGCATGGAGTTTATGTCCAGATATCGAAAGCATATCAGTGGTCGATTTTTTCATGTTGAGAGGAATCTTTCCAGCGGCCTGGACAGCATCGGTATGGAAAGGGATTCCTTTGGCCTTCACAATTTCACCAATCTCCTCAACGGGGAAGATCACTCCGGTTTCATTATTAGCATACATGATGGAGACCAGGACTGTCTGTTCTGTAATGGCTTCCTTCAATTCGTCCAGATCCAGTCGTCCTTCTCGATCGACGGAAAGCTCGGTAACCCGGTAGCCTTTCCGGCCCAAATAGGTAGAGACATTGCCGACGGCAGGATGCTCGACACGAGTAGTGATGAAATGTCGCATTTCGGGATAGGAGTCGAGGGTTCCCAATATCGCTGCATTATCACTCTCTGTGCCGCAACTGGTGAAGACGATCTCTGATGGTTCTGCCCCCAAAAAATCGGCCACCTGTTCTCTCGCCTCATTAACCCTCTTTTGTACCTGTCCCCCGAAGAAGTGCATGCTGGAGGGATTTCCATAAAGCTCAGAAAAGTAAGGGTACATGGCCTCCAGGACCTCAGGGGCTACTCTTGACGTCGCATTATTATCGACATAAACGGTCTTCACGGTCTGACCTCCTCCACTTCAATCTCATCACTGACGAATTCTCTCAATTTTGTTTCAACATATTGTTTTAATGTCAATTCAGAACTGGGACAGAAGGAACATTTCCCCCTCAATGCCACATAAACCTTATTCCCCTCAATATCAACCAATTCTAAATCTCCGCCATCCGCTTTCAAGGCCGGGACGATCTCCCTTCCCAGTGTGTCTTCAATTAATTTGATCTTCTGGATGTTCGTCAATTTCTTCCTCTCGGGCTTGACAGGGGGCGCCTCCTTCTCCATCTCCTTTCTCACCTGTTCAATGGTGGCCTCGATCTTCGGATGGCACTTGGCGCATCCCCCTCCGGCCTTCGTATAATAGGTGACCTGCTCTACTGTCTTGAGATCATTCTCCCGGATGGCCTTCGAAATCTCTCTATCTGTTACACCGAAACATTCGCAGACGACCTCAAAATCCTCTTTGACCACCTTCTCCCCGCGATAATTGGCGATGGCTGCATCGAGGGCCTCCCTCCCCATGACTGAGCAGTGCATCTTCTCTTCTGGAAGCCCACCGAGATGGCTGGCAATATCTTGATTGGTCACCTTTTCCGCTTCCTCGAGCGTCATCCCTTTAATGATCTCGGTCAGGGCAGAAGAGGAGGCGATCGCGCTGGCACAACCGAAGGTCTTAAACTTCACATCCTTGATGCGTTTATTCTCATCCAACTTGAAGGTGAGTCTTAAAGCATCCCCGCAGGCAAGGGAACCTACTTCACCGACTCCGTCTGGGTCCTCGATCTCCCCCACATTTCTCGGATTCAGGAAGTGATCCTTCACCTTCTCCGTATAATCCCACATAAAAAACCCCCGATCTTTTTTATTCATTATAAATTCAATTCCTTTAAACCGTCAACCTTTTAAATTGAGTCCGGATGCCTATCAATTTCTCCTCCGGAGCTCCCATGGTGAACATCCCCCTTCGAAAGGTTCATCCTTTTTAGGACTAAGAAAGTATTGTTTCTCTGTTGACAACTCCCCATTCCCCTATATATATAAAAAGAGGAAGGATATCATTCCCCTGCTCTTTTCTTTATAATGGAAGATCACCTCATCGAACTTATTGAAGTCACTAAAATCTATTACCAGGGACATAATCGGGTGGTCGCCCTGGATCACCTCAACCTAAAAATCCCAAAGGGAGAGTTTTTAGTAATCACAGGCAAAAGTGGCTGCGGGAAATCGACCCTCATCAATATCCTCGGAGGCCTGGATACCCCTGATCAGGGTCAGGTCATGATCAACGAGGAAGACCTCTCTCAGATGGATGACCGTCGGTTAACCCTTTTCCGGCGAGACCGAATCGGCATCATCTTCCAATTTTTCAATCTCCTCCCCATCCTGAGCCTCGAAGAGAATATTGTCCTCCCGCATCTCTTAAAAGAAAGCTCAGATACCATACAGCCCCGATTGGATCGGCTTCTGCGGGAGATGGACCTTTATGAAAGAAGAAATCATAAACCCCATGAACTTTCAGGCGGAGAGATGCAACGAACAGCCATCTGCCGTGCCCTGATCAACGACCCTGAAATCATTCTGGCGGATGAGCCAACGGGTAACCTCGATTCAGTCTCTGGAAAACAGGTCCTGGAGATTTTACGACGGTTAAAGGACGAACAGGGTAAGACGGTCCTCCTGGTGACCCACAGCCAGGAGGGCGCAGCGATTGCAGACCGGGTTCTGAGAATGCGGGACGGAAAACTCCTTGAGGAATAACCTCAACTCCACTAATATCGAAGCCCGAAACAATATCGAATGACCAAAATCCAAAATTCAAAACAGATGATTAAAAAGTTTAGGCCATTGGGAATTTGAGAATTCGAATTTGTTTCGCCTGCCTGCGCGAAGCCCCGCCTGCCGAAGCCTCGTGCGGCGAGCAGGCGCTTAGGCGAAGGCAGGAATTTCGATATTCGCCTGCTTGCCGCAGGCAGGGATTTTGAATTTCAGGTTTGATGGATGGTTCTGTTTAACCTTCTTAAAAACATTACCCTCCGCCATCTTCGTCTCCATAAAGGAAGGACCATTCTCTCCATCATAGGAATTTCCCTTGGAGTGAGCGTCTTCCTCAGCGTTCAGATCGCGATCCACACCGCCATCGAATCCTTCAATTCCACCGTGGATCATCTCTCTGGAAAGGCTAACCTTCAGGTCACCTCATTCGGAAGAGGCTTTCCTGAAGAGACCTTTCTGAAGGTTAAAAAAGTACCTGGAATAAAAGCGGCCACACCGGTCATCCAATTTGTCTGCAAGATCGATGAGCCCATTGGAGAACCCCTCTACCTCCTCGGGATCGATATCTTCAGTGATCAGCAGTTCAGGGACTATCAATTCGATGAGGCAAAAGAGGAAGATCTCCGTTTTCTGAAGGACCCTCAGACCATCGCTATCACAGAGAAACTGGCCCACCGGCTTGGGTTGAAGAAAGGATCCTCCCTCCCCCTCATCTTCGGTTCTAAAAAAATGACCCTCACCATCACGAACCTCCTGAAGATGGAGGGGCCTGCAAAATCATTAGAGGGTAATTTTGGCCTTATGGACATTGCATCCGCTCAGGAAGCTCTGGAGAGAGTGGGACTGATCGATCGAATCGATCTCATCGTGGAGAAATCGATGGATCAGGATGCACTGAAAAGGGTGATCCCGCCTGGGACTGAAATCCGCAGACCGGAGACCCGGAGTGGCCAGATTGAAAAGATGGTCTCTGCCTTTCACCTCAACCTGACCGCTCTCAGTTTCATTTCATTAATTGTAGGGATGTTCCTGATCTACAACGCCATCTCCACCTCTGTCATTCAGAGGAGAAGGGAAATTGGAATCCTTCGAAGTATTGGCGTCACTCGACACCAGGTCCTAGGCGTCCTGTTGTGGGAGGCCGGGCTCATCGGGGGATTGGGAAGTCTTATCGGGATAGGAATAGGAATCGGTTTAGCAAAGGCCATGCTCTATCTCGTTTCCAGAACGATCACAGTCCTCTACATTCTGGTCAAGGCGGAACATCTCTTCATCTCCCCATCCATATTAGTTCAAGGGTTTGGGTTGGGACTACTCGCCTCCGTTCTCTCTGCCATCGGTCCGGCAAGGGAGGCATCAATGATTGCACCGAGGGAAGCCCTCTCTCTGGGGACCCTTGAAACGAAGGTGAAGTCCCATCTCAGGTATTTCAACCTTATCGGAATCGGTCTCCTCATTCTCTCCTTTCTCTTTGCTCTTCAGAAACCTATTTATCACATGCCCTTCTTCGGTTTCCTCTCCGCCCTTCTCATCGTCATCGGAATATCCTTCCTGATCCCCTCCATCACTACATTCTTGAACCGTCTCATTGCCCCTTTTCTTCATCTTCTGTTGGGTGTGGAAGGAAAGCTGGCGAGCCGTTATATCCGGGATTCCATGGCAAGGATGGTGATTACGATTGCGGCATTAATGACTGCCCTCTCCATGCTCATCAGCATTTCCATCATGATCCTGAGTTTCCGAAAGACGGTCGACCTCTGGGTGGAACAATCGATCAATGGAGATGTCTTCATCTTTCCGGGATCCTATTCCCTCACCGGGTATTCTGCCCTGCTTCCCATCGAAGTCTCAAGGTCCCTTCCCTCCCTTCCTGGCGTCAAGGCCGTGGACTCCTTCAGGGCACTGGAGGTGGAAT
>JBFMAE010000048.1:0-2217 GCA_040756085.1 Thermodesulfobacteriota bacterium
CTCCCCGAAGACCTTGATATAGGTGGCCGGGTTCGAACGGAGGCTTTTTCCAATGGGCGATTGGTCCACCAGAATGAGGTCATTGATCTGTTCCAGACCTTCGATGGAATCAAAAGCTCCTTTTTCAAATTCCGAATTCCCATTGCCTTTTGTTCCAGCATAGAGAATATTGTGTACCAGGGTGGTCTTTCCCGCTCCAGAGACGCCTGTGATGCAGACCATCACGCCCAGGGGAATCCTAACATTTACCCCCTTGAGATTATGCTCCCGGGCATTCTGGATGAAGATCCATCCCCGAGGGTTTCGATGAAGCCAATGTTGAATGGGCGACATCCCATCCCGCAGGCATCGGGCCGTAATAGAATCCTGATTTTTCAGCAGGGATTTAACTTCTCCTTGAAAAACAATATACCCACCCTCTCTTCCGGCACCCGGGCCGAGATCAATAATCGTATCGGCGGCTCTGATCATATCCGGGTCATGCTCCACGACAACGACCGTATTCCCTCCTTTCCGTAACTCCTGTAGCGCCTGGAGGAGACGATGGGTATCCCTCACATGGAGACCAATGCTCGGTTCATCCAACACATAAAGGGTATCGGTTAAAGCAGATCCCAATGCCCTCGCCAGAGTAATTCTTTGGTATTCGCCACTGGATAGGGTGCGGGTTTGACGGGAAAGGGTGAGGTATCCCAGACCCACATCCACCATAAATCCGATCCGATCGTTGATCTCTTTGAGGAGACGTTCTCCGACCTTCTTTTGAAAATCTTTAATCGGTAAATTATTGAAAAATAGGTGAAGGTCTGAGATGGCAATATCGCAAAGCTGGGCAATGTTCTTCCCCGCCAGGAGAATATTGAGAGATTCTTCTTTGAGGCGCGTATTGTGGCAGGTGGGGCAGGGGGTATAGGCCCGATATTTGCTGAGAAAGACCCGGTAATGGACTTTATAACGCTTTCCTTCCATCCAATCGAAGAACCCTTTCAGACCGATGAATTCTCCCTTCCCGTTGAGCAGAATATCTTTTTGATCGGGGCGGAGTTCTTCAAAAGGCTTCTGGACTGGAATGCGATGTCGATGGCACGCCTCCCACAGGTATTCATAGAGATCTTCATAGCCGGGGGTGTTCCAAGGAGCGAAGGGTTTCTGCTTCAATGTCTTTTTCGTATCCGGGATGACCTTCTGCCAGTCAATCCCGATGATCCTGCCAAACCCCTGACAGGTGGAGCAGGCACCAATAGGACTGTTGAAGGAGAAGAGGAGGGGTTCGGGTTCCGAGAAGTTCCTTCCGCATCGATTGCAGGAGAAGCTCCGTTTGAAAGCCACTCTTTCATAATCTTCTCCGACCACTTCGACATTTCCGTTTCCCAATTGGAAACCTCTCTGGATCGCTTCTGCCAGTCTCGATCTGTTTTTCTCTTCCGAAATGAGCCGATCGATAAGTAGAAGGAGGGTGTTTCGATTCTGAATACTGGGAAGAGAGAGGGTGGTGAGGTCGAAGATTTGTCCGTCTTCCCAAATTCGATAATACCCATTCTTGATAAAATCTTTCACCTTTGGATCAATATCTTCGCTCTTCCTGAGCGAAACGGGGCTGAGGATTGAAATCTTTGTATATTGATATTGATTCAAGATTTGTTCAACGACGCTCTCGACCGTGTCTCCGGAGACTCTGATGTGGCACTCAGGACAGAAGACCTCTCCAATTTTTGCAAAGAGAAGTCTTAGATAGTCATAGGTTTCTGAAACAGTTCCAACCGTGGAACGAGCATTTTTGACTGTATTTCTCTGTTCGATGGCGATGGCGGGTGGAATACTGTGAATGGCCTCGACATCAGGCCGATCCATCTTCTCCAGGAACTGGCGGGCATAGGTAGAGAGGGATTCGATGTAGCGCCTCTGGCCCTCGGCAAAGAGGGTGTCAAAGGCAAGGGTCGATTTGCCAGATCCGGAGACCCCCGTAACCACGGTGATCTTTCCTCTCGGGATTCGACAATCAATGTTTTTGAGGTTGTGCGACCTGGCACCGATGATTTCAATAAATTTTTCCACAAAACCATTATAACACAAACAAGTCCTCCTCTATTCAACACCCAAATCCCGATTTAGAAAAGAAAAGCCCTTACCCAACCTGTCATTGCGAGCACCTGAAAGGTGCGTGGCAATCTCACCCGCTTCGACTGCGAAGCGAGGCGAGCCCAAAAGACCGAGATT
>JBFMAE010000049.1:0-2505 GCA_040756085.1 Thermodesulfobacteriota bacterium
GGCCTGCAGCTGCATTCCCCTGGGAGATCGAATCCTCAATAAAATTGGGCGAATGGCAGAGACCACAGTAGAATTTTCCACGGTCCACCGAATCGAGGGGAGCCGATTTTGGATTGGCCTCCATAAAAAACCCATCCGGATTGAGATCGACATCGAAGATCCTTGCTAACTTCTGATGATCATTTGGTTCAATCCCGGCACTGAGAACGACATGATCTGCTGGAAGGGTTACTCGACTCCCCAATGCAGGATCAAAAAGCGATACCTGAAGGTTTCCATCCCGAAGGGTCACCTCCGGTTTGTTCTCCAAGTCGTATCGAATGAAGATAACGCCCTTCTCCCTCGCTTCGTGATAATGGGTCTCATAAAATCCATAGGTCCTCACATCCCGGTAGAGCACATAAATATTCACAAGGGGGTTGATCTCCTTTAACCTAAGGGCGTTCTTCACTGCATGGCTACAACAGATACGACTGCAGTAAGGATGCTCTTCATCTCTGGAACCCACACACTGGATCATCACTATCGAATGAATACCGTTTAACCTCTCGTCATTCAGATGAACCATCTTCTCTAACTGTCGTTGCGTGATCACCCGATGATCCTCTCCGTAAAGATACTCTTTGGGCCTCACTTCCTTTCCACCTGTCGCCAGAATCAGTGCTCCGTGGTCAAGGATCTTCTCTTCGTCCTGTTGGCGAATCTTGGTTCTGTAGTGTCCGTTCTTCTTTTCAAATCCGATGACCTCCGACCCGGAATAGATTTGGATGGACCCATGGCTTTCAACTTGTTTAATCAGATCCTGTAAAAGAACCTGGGGATTTGAACCTCTCAGTGTGTAGAACGACTCTTTTAAGTTTCCGCCCAGCTCTTTTTCCTTCTCAATCAAATAGACTTTATATCCCTGTTCAGCCAGTCGAAGAGAGGCTGTCATGCCGGAAACGCCTCCACCCACCACTAATCCCTTCTTCTCGACCTTCTGTCTCCCTTTTCGGATTGGCTGAGCCCGCCTCGCCCTCTCCGTCGCCATTCGAATCAGGGCCATCGCCTTCTCTGTGGCTAACTTTGGATAATCTTGATGAACGAAGGCGCATTGCTCCCTGATATTCGCATATTCAATCAGATAGGGATTGAACCCTATTCCTTTGGCCATCTCCTCCATTGCTCCGCGAATTTCCCGATGGGAACAACCTGCGATCACGATTCGATTGAGCCCCTGTTCCCCGATCTTCCTTTTGATGAGATCGAGGTCTTCCGGGAAACAGGCCAAACCTATCTCTTCGACATGGACTACCTCTCCTAATCTCTTTGCCCCATCGACGAGGTCTGAGATGGAGAGGCTCTTCTTCAACTCCTCTCCACAATGACAGATAAAGACCCCTATCTTTGGAACCTCATCACCCAAAGCTCCTTCAACAGGATATTCTTTCACAGGTTGAGGCAGATGATTGGGAGAGAGAAAGGAGGTAGCCATAGCTGCAGCGCTTGAGCCCTCCACGACAGTTTCCGGGATGTCCCTGGGACCTCGGAAAGCCCCTCCGACAAAAATTCCTTTGACCGAGGTCTGTGCTGGATTGAACTCGGGGGTCTGGCAGAATCCCTGTTGATTCAACTGGAGACCCATCCTTTGGGCCAGATCTTTGATGGTCTGCGGTGGGGTAAACCCGACAGAAAGGACAACAGCGTCGAATTCCTTCTCTTCAAACGTCCCATCCTCTTTGACATAGGTGATGAGAAGGTTCTTTGTCTGTTGAAGCTCTTTGATCGATGAGATGGCACATCGCTTATATTCGATTCCATATTCGGCCTTTGCCCTCTCATAATATCGCTCATAATCCTTGCCCATCGGTCGAATATCCATATAGAAGAAGGTGACGGTGAGATCAGGAGACCGTTCTTTTGCAATCATGGCCTGTTTGGTCGCGAACATGCAGCAGATGGTCGAGCAGTGGTCCTGACCGCAGGAAGGGTCGCGCGATCCCACGCACTGGATAAATGCAATTTTCTCCATCCTTTTTCCATCGGAGACCCGGACCGGAAAACCTTTTGTTAGGCTTGATGTGGAAAGCATTCTTTCGAACTGGATGCTCGTCAGCACATTGGCATATCGGCCGAAACCATATTCCCCCTTTCTCTGAACCCAAAAAGGTTCAAATCCAAATCCCAGTAGAATGGCCCCGACCTGGATCGTACCCTGCTCTTCTTTCATATCGAGATCGATGGCGCCAGGGCTGCAAACTTTCACACACTCGCCACATCGGATGCAGGTCTTTGGATCAATGACCAGGCTGTGAGGGATCGCTTGAGGAAAGGGAAGGTAGATGGCCTTCCGCTTCTCCAGACCACCTCCGAACTCTCTTTCCACCTCGACCGGACAAACCTTCAGACATGCCTCACAGAGGGTACATCGTTTTGGATCCACATAAAGGGGTTTTCGAATGATGGAGACCTTAAAATCTCCTCCCTTTCCTTCGACTCCCATGACCTCCGAATAGGGCAGCAGTT
>JBFMAE010000050.1:0-12246 GCA_040756085.1 Thermodesulfobacteriota bacterium
ACCCTGAGCGGCGCTTTACACCTCGCCCTAAAGGGCGGGGCTTGGCGCCGCCGAATGGGTCAAAAAATAGTCGAGATCAATAGAGAAGTCCTATGACAGAATGAAGATAAGCGTTCGGAGATTCAAAGTTCGACATCTACTCCTTCGCTTCCCCCTCACCGCCATTCCTGTTCCCCTGCGTCTTTCTCTTGGGCTTCGCAATTACTATGTTCTCCATCTCGATTAACGGTGCAATCAACCTTTAAAGGAAATTAGGGACAAACCATCTTTCAAATAAAAATAGACTTTTTAAACCGAATTTAATAAGATCGTGTCGCAGGTTAATCTGCTATAATATTTGTAATATGGACAACCTACTCAACTTTTTTAAAATTGCCCAATTTCAATTTATTCTAAGAGTAGTAAATCCCCTCTATCTCCCTTCCTATAAGGGTTCGACCTTCAGAGGCGGCTTCGGTCATGCCTTCAAAAAGGTCGTCTGTGTGAATAGCGAGAAAGTCTGTGGTTCATGCTTGCTCAAAGGGAAATGCGTCTATTCCTATGTCTTTGAAACCCCACCTCCCTCAAATACATTAAAGATGAGGAAATACCCTTTTGCCCCACATCCGTTCGTAATCACCCCACCCTTAGAAGAAAAGAGGGAATATCTAAAGGACGATGCACTTTGTTTTGGGTTAACACTGATTGGAAAATCAATCGATTACCTTCCCTATTTCATTTATACCTTTGATGAACTGGGGCGAATGGGAATTGGCAAAGGCAAAGGAAAATATCAATTGGAAGAAGTGAGATCCAGAGGAGACACCAAAAGAGAGGAGACGATCTATTCTTCGAAAGATAAGACACTCCACCAAAATTTTAGGGTGACGAATTTAGCAGAACTTCTTAGTTCTTTTACATCGAATCCAACTCCTCAAATTATAACTCTTCATTTTATTACGCCAACCAGATTGAAATTTGATGGAAAGTTATCACCAACCCTTGAATTTCATATCCTCCTTCGGAACCTGCTGAGGCGCGTTTCTCTTCTTTCCTATTTCCATTGTAACTGCGAGCTTAATTTGGATTTTAAGGGAATCATCGAAAAATCCCGTGAAATAAAAGTCGGAAAGTCAAATCTTCACTGGTTCGATTGGGAACGTTATTCCAACCGCCAGGATACAAAGATGATGATGGGCGGTTTTGTTGGTTCAGTTACCTTTGAAGGAAATCTTGAACAATTTCTGCCATTTTTACTGCTCGGAGAATATATCCATGTTGGAAAAGGGACGAGTTTCGGACTAGGGAAATATGAAATCGTAAGAACTTGATCGATCATTATCCCCTCTCCCTTGACGGGAGAACCTCTATTGTCCCTCTCCCCTCGCGGGAGAGGGCGGGGGTGAGGGGGAGTATAAAAACATTTCTAAAACGTTTCTCTTATTGATCGGGTTAGCCAAAAGGGTATAGGATAGGTCCCATGGAACCAAAGACCTACCGAGAAGTTTTGATCTTCGTGATCGGAACGACCCCTCAGATCGTTACAGAATCTCTTTACTTCCTAACCCAGATGGTTCAGTCTCCTATCTTTCCTGATGAGATTCACATTATCACTACGTCAAATGGAAAGGAGAAGATAGGAGAAGAGCTCTTCGGCAAAGGATGCCTTGCAGCGTTCTCAAAGGAATTCAATCTTCCCCCCATCCCCTTGAACAGAGAATCGATCCACGTCGTATCCGATGAGAGAGATAATCCCCTGGAGGATATTCGAGAAGCTTCTCATAACGAAGCCGTTGGAGATTTTATCATCAATTTTATAAGGGAAAAAGCTGAAGACATGAATGCCCGGCTTCATTGTTCCCTTGCTGGGGGTCGAAAGACCATGTCTTTTTACCTTGGTTCAGCCCTTCAGCTTTTTGGGAGGCCGTGGGACAGACTCTATCATGTTCTTGTCAGTCAGGAATTCGAATCTTATCCAGAGTTCTACTATATACCGAGAAAGAACAGGACCCTTGAATTAAAGGATTCCAATGGAAAAGTGATCAAAAAGCTAAATACCAGAGATGCTCAGATTTCGCTTGCTGAGCTTCCATTCATCCGCCTGAGAGATAAAATCCCTCTCGATGGCAAGGGATTTAAGGAACTGGTCAGAGAAGGGCAGAAAGAGATCGACATCGCATCTATCCAACCTCAATTAAAAGTGAATCTTTCTGAAAAAGTAGTCTATATCGGTCATGTGGGTATCGATATGGTCCCAATGCAGATGGTTCTTTATGTGAATCTATTGAGGAGGAAATTAGAGGGATGCCATTTCCCGGAAAGGACTTATTGCCTTGACTGCAATGAATGTTTTCCTTATCTCGGAGACCTTTCAAAGAAAAAGACTTTGGAAGAGATGGTAAAGGACTATCGAAGAGCCTATGGACCTTCTTCAGGGAGGGTAGAAGAATTCTTAAAGCATTGGGAAAAGAAAGGAGGAATTGATTCAGATACTCTTAGGCAGAATATCAGTAAGATTAATAAGACGCTCAAAGAAAACATCGAAGATGAAACTTTGCATCCGTATTTTATCGTTACCCCAATTGGAAAACACGGCAGCAAACGCTATGGCATAAGGGTGGAGAAAGGGAAGATTGTGATTGAGTAACACAGCCCGGGTTTGTCATTCTGAGGAGCAAAGCGAAGAAGAATCTGAGACAGAAAACCCCTCTCCCATGGCGCTTGCCTGCGGTAGGCAGGTGATAGGATGAAGGTGAGTGGGATCAAGAAAGGAACTTATGAAAAAGCTAAAGGTTGACGTTGAAGATATTGCCATGATTATGGATAACCAAGATCGATTTGGGAGTCAGTATTACCTCGATACTGAAACCGGTGAAGTGCTTGCTATTCCCGAAGAACTAATGAGCGCCATCGATGAAGGGGAGTCCGGCGAAGACCTTCCGGGATGGGAACTTGAAGTGCTTCCTCAAGCAAAAGAGATCTTCGAGGGGAGTGATCGGTACCAAGAAATTCCAATCCGACCAAGCTACGAAGGATATAATCTGATGGTCCAATTTGCCGAAGGGGTGACAGACCTAAGGATTCAAAGAGAACTCTCCATTGCGCTTGATGGAAAGGGCGCCTTCAGAAGATTTAAGAATGTCCTGCGGGGATACCCGGAAGTAGAAAAGGAATGGTTCAAGTTCAAGGCCGAACGGGATAAGGAAGAAGTGAAAGGTTGGCTGGAGAGCATTGGAATTGAGATTGAGGAGTGAAATTAGCCTATTCAATAAAATCTTGAATCTTAAATCTCAAGTTTTGAATTTTGATTCTTAAATTTTAAATTTTGAATCTTGAATTTGTGTGAGGTGTGAAATGCCTAAAAGCTTTGAAGAACTTCCCGTCTGGCAAAAGGCAAGGGAATTGGTCCGATACGTTTACGATCTTACTAAGAAAGAGCCATTCAGCAGAGACTTTAGTCTTGTCGACCAAATTAGGCGTGCTTCAACCTCTGTCATGTACAATATTGCTGAGGGATTCGAGCGGGGCTCAAATGTTGAATTTATCCAGTTTTTATATATTTCAAAGGGTTCAGCAGGTGAGACGAGAACCCAGTTTTACGTCGCTATTGATCAGGATTATATCACAACGAAGGAGTTCGAGAAGGGGCTGTCCTTATGCAAGGATGTTTCGGGTCAACTGAGCGGGCTGATTGATTATCTGAAAGGGTCAAGGCTTAAGGGAGAGAAGTTCAGGAAGGAGTATAAAAGCATGAGAGAGAAAGTTGAAGAGTTTAAGAAGCAATTCAATATTCAAAACTCAAAATTAAATAAAAAAGATTCCAACTCCGATCAAGAAAAATAGTTTTGAATTTTCAATCTTGAATTTTGAATTTGTTTAATTTTGAATCTTAAATCTTGAATATTGAATTTGTTTAATAAGGTCGGAGGAAACGATGGGCTTTGACGAGAAAGAATACCAAACATTAATTTTGGCAGCATTTCTCAATAATAAAATTTTAAAAATGTTTTTAAAGGTTTTTAGAATCTTGAATTTTTAATCTTGAATTTTAAATTTTGAATCTTGAATTTGTTTAATATGGATGAGGATGAACCATGAACTTTGACGAGAAGGAATACCAGGCAGTAATATTAGGAGCACTGTTGCATGATGTTAGAGGAGATGGTCTATGGAAGATAAATTTATGTCCTTAGTGAAAGGCGCTCTTCTACATGATATAGGAAAGGTTGTTCAAAGAGCCAACGATAATCCAACTGTCAAAAAACACAGTGAATGGGGTTATGAATGGTTAAAGGATAACTTAAAAGATGACCTCGCAGCCATGGCTGCTATTGCCCATCACTATACAAAGGATGATGATTATGCACTGAATAACAATTTTGGCCTTATATGGTATCAAGCTGATAATTTAGCATCAAAAGAAAGGAAGGGAAGAGAAAAACTTCAGGAGGGAGAATGGCATAGCGAGATAACTCTTGCTTCTCCTTTCAGCAGGGTCAATAATCCTGATAATCCAGAAGAGAGTCCCACTCTTGCTTATTTACCATTATTTCTTGAAAAGATTGACAGGACAACAGCCACTGAATCACCTTGTTCTAAGCAAGATTACAAAAGGCTTTTTGATGCCTTTGAAACGGACTTTAATAGTCATGAAATACAGAAGCCCCCATCTTTGAATTTTCTTTTAATGCTTTTCGAAAAACACTTTAGTCATGTTCCTTCCATTACAATGAAGATTTACGATGGTCTTAAAAAGGAAGAAATTAAAGAAAAGCATCCGGATATATCACTTTTTGACCATTTAAAACTAACCGCAGCAATTGCAGGCTGCATGTATCGCTATTACAGTGAGACCTACCCAGAAAAATGGAATAAAAATGAGCTTCTAAGGGATGAGATACTAAATATTTCAGATGCCGAAAAGCCCTATCTTCTTATTGGTGGGGACATCTCAGGTGTTCAGAAATTCATCTACACCATAACATCCAAAGGTGCTCTTAAATCCTTAAAAGGTAGGTCTTTTTATCTTGAGCTTTTTACTGAGCATATCGTTTCCAAACTGATAACGGCTTTAAGCCTTACGAGGTGTAATCTCATATTTTTAGGAGGTGGGCACTTTTATATACTCTCCCATAATACGCCAAAGGCACAGGAAGCCATAAAAGAGATAAAAAAGGGTATCGATGAATATCTCTTCAAAGAATTTAGCGGGAGGCTTCAGCTTCACATGGAGGCAGAACCTTTCCATCAAAAATTATTCAAAAACTCAAGCGAGGTATGGGGCAAACTTGCAGAGATACTGCAGAAGGCTAAGAAGACTAAATGGAAAGGGAAACTACAAGACATATTAAAACCCCAAATGCCCCATAAGGAATGTCTGACACAGTATTGTGAAGTATGCTTCAGAGAGGATATTCCACTAAAACCCCTTGAAAGAGGCGTTAACAGGGTATATGACGCTATATGCGACTCCTGTAAATGCCAATATGAGCTGGGAGAGGAACTGAAGAGGATTTCAGAAAAAGAACATCCTGTTCTATACAGATTTGACCTTGAAAAGAGTGAGAAAGATCCTGAGACGCTTACCATTAAAATAGAAAGTTCTAAATACCTTCTCCAGGGTGGCTGGGACAAAGAAATCCATCAAGATGCCAGTGCAGTTTATCGTATAAATGATTTCACGGCCAAGCATTACTCTCACCCTAACTCTATTTATATGCCAATAGGGTTTTACCAACATAAAGATTTAGAGGAACTTTCTGATGCAAGTCCAGTATTTGGCCTAAATCGTATTGCCGTATTAAGGATGGATGTGGATAACCTTGGGAAAGTATTCTCTACGGCTATTCCAGAAGAACACAAGACATTTTCTCGTATGGCGTCTATCTCACGGGAGTTGAATAAATTTTTTAAACAATATCTGAATACCATCGTTGAAGGAAAGAATGTTGAAGAACCTACTGATTTGGCAAATAGGGATGTAAAGTCCAAGGGAAGGATGCTAACAATCGTGTATTCAGGAGGGGATGACCTCTTTCTGATAGGACACTGGCTTGATGTCACAGAGGTGGCCTTCGATATAAGTAATTATTTTCGGAAATTTACAGGGAATTCCTTTATTACCATTTCAGGTGGCATAGCATTAAATCATGAAAAATATCCAGTATATCAATATGCCAGAGAGGCGGAAGAGGCAGAGGCCCTTGCAAAGAAAAACAAAAATACCCCTGAAGATAAAACAAAAAATTCCATATCCATTTTCGGTAACAAACCATTCAAATGGGTTGAGGCAGAGAAGATAGTTGAACGGGTTAGATTATTTACAAAATTTCTGAAACCGGCAGAAAGGCATTTAGCAGTTGATGAAAAGAGGCTTCCGAGTACATTCTTTTATAGGCTACTTAGCCTCTCAAGGCAATTTAATGAAAAAGGAGTATTAATTCTTCCAAAAGCGGCATATCTCATTTCAAGGGCAAAGTTTGGTGAGAACGGTGCAGAAGATTCATTAAAGATAAAGGAGGTTATCATGACACAAAACGTAAACCAATGGAAGATAAACGAAACAGCCACTATGTGGACATTAATGCTTACAAAGAAAGGAGGAGGTGAAGATGCAGGAGAATAAGATACAAGATGCTATTATAAGAGCTAAAAAATTCAATATAGCCTTAAGGGCAATACAATTTGATTACGAAACTAAAAAATTGAAATGGAGTAAATATTTACCTCAAATTGAAGAAGAATTTAAGGTTAACCTCGATGAAAGTGAAAAACAACATATGTGTAAAAAGAGAGATGATCTTAAGAAAGATTTAGAAAAGCAAAAGTTACATGATTTAGTTATTCAACAAATACCAATCATTTTTCAGATTGAAGAAAAAAAGGGGCGAGATGGAAGAGAGAAAAAAGTTCCAACGAAGCAAGGAGCAGAAACATTAAATAATTCAGCAGAGCTTATAGGACTGCTTCTAAAAGCATATGAAATAAGTACCTCGCAAATTCGCAGATATCTTGACAGCTTGAGAAAGATAAAGGTAAATACTTCAACAGAAACATTTAGTGAGTCAGAAGTCCTACTACAGCAAGTCAAAATTGCTTATGCTGCCGGGAGAGATAGTGATCTTAATTTTTTATATGAAGTAATGAAACCAGCTATAAAAGCAGGAAGTGAAGGGTATCACTGTCTTGAACAACTTCTGAAGTTTGTTGAGGCTATTGTTGCCTATCATAGATTCTATAGAGGGGAGGATTAACCATGGAAAGAAATCTTTTAGGCAAAGTCGTCATAAACGGAAAACTTTTATGCAAAACAGGTATGCACATCGGTGCAGCGAAAGAAAACATGGAGATTGGGGCGATCGATTCTCCTGTTGTCAGAGACCCGATAACAAGGGAGCCATATATCCCAGGTAGTTCATTCAAGGGGAAGTTAAGATCACTACTTGAAAAAGGACTTGCAAAAATACCTAACCGAAATATTGGTTCTGATGTTAAAATGCATGTCTGCGACGATGCCGATTTAGCAGCTAAATGCGGAGTTTGCAGAATATTCGGCTCTACAGGCAAAGGTGATGGCAAAAAGAATTTTCCCGCACGTTTGATAGTTAGAGATTTAAATCTTACCCTTGATAGCCGTGAAAAACTTTCTGATATCGATACAGGTCTTCAATTCACAGAATGGAAATTTGAAAATGCCATAGACAGGGTTACTTCCGCTGCTAATCCAAGACAGATTGAGAGGGTTCCAAAAGGAGCCGAGTTTAAAATGGAACTGGTTTATAGTGTAGAAGAGCCTTCCCATGTGGTAGAGGATCTTAAAAACCTAAGACTCGCTCTTGAACTCCTAATACTCGATGCCCTTGGAGGTCATGGCTCAAGGGGTTATGGGAAGGTAGATGTTAAATATGATCCCCTGGAGGCTATGACTGTAGAAGCTTTAAAAAATAAAACAGAAGCGCAAAGGATTACAGTTTCTTCGTTAGAGGATGAGGATATAAATACAATCGCCAAACTTTTCAGCGAAAGCAGACAGGAGTAACCATGCAAGTTTATCTTTATAAATTACGATTTAAAGGAGCAACCCATTTTGGAGATACTGGAATAGACCTTGAGAATGTCTCCGAATGGGTCAATTCAGACACGCTTTTCTCTGCCTTTGTTAATGCTCTTTCCGCCAGGGATGGCAGAAACGTGGCCACAGATTTTGTGAATGAATTCAAGGAAAGGCCTCCCTTTCTTTTAAGCTCCCTATTTGTCTATAAAGAAGATAAATATTTTTTGCCCCGTCCTCTGTATGATGAACATATACAACCTGATGCAAGAAGGACCATAGTGAAGGAATTGAAAAGACTCAAATGGCTAACCGGGGAGGGATTCTGTAACTGGACATCTGATATCAATTTGAACTCCGAAAAGATTCAAAAGATATATGCTTCTTCCGAGGAATACAAAGAGTCCTTCATTGCTGAAATTAGACCGAGGGTTTCCCTCGATAGAAATAACCAGAACAGTGAGATTTATCATTGCGGTTATGTCTATTTTAATAGGGACTCTGGTCTTTATGGACTTGTGGCGTTTAGTGACTTAAAAGTAGTTGAGTTCTTTAAGGGTCTTCTTCACAACCTTGGTGAGATAGGAATTGGAGGAGAAAAGACTTATGGATGTGGGATGTTTGAGGTTAAAGAATTCAATGAAGTATCAGGGATTTTAAAAGAAATCCTTATTCAGAAAGCACAAATGTTCACACTCCTTTCTCTATATCACCCATCTTCTGACGAGATGCTAGTTGTTGAAGATAACCTCGTTGCCTATGAAGCGGTTAGGAGAAGGGGTTGGATTTCAAGTGGTAGATATGCCCTTCCATTTAAGAGAAAATCTGTAGGTTTTATTACAGAGGGAAGTGTCTTGAAAACAAGGCCTAAAGGATGCCTTGTGGATGTAACGCCGGATGAAATTTCTCCTGACATGCTTGAACATAGGGTTTATAGGTATGGTTACGCTTTCCCGGCACCCTTTTCACAGGGGGAGTAAAAATGGATAGCTTTTATGAAATGAAGAAAGTGAAGTTTATTGTAAAATCGCTTATCCATATAGGCAGTGTGGAGCAGAAGCTTACACCTTTTGAATACATCCATCGTGGTCAGTATGTTTATTCCATTTCTGAAGAGAAACTATCTCGATTTTTACTGAAATGGAACTTGATAGATCCTTATGTCAGGGCAGTTGACAGAGATGCTCATAGATTCAGAATTATGGATTTTTTCAGCCAAAATGGAATTCATTTGAAAGACGAAGACTTCGTTACACTTAGTGCTGGGAGAAGGATTAAAGTACTGGGAGATACCAGTAAACTTCAGGATTACAGACCCTTTATAAGAGATGGCCTTGGAGATGTCTATATTCCTGGCACATCCTTAAAGGGAGTTTTCAGAACAGCCATACTTTATAACATTCTTGCAAGACTTAAATCAGAAGATCCTAAGGGTTTTCAGGAAAGGGTAGAGCAGAGAATCTTAGCGGATGTTAACAAAAAGGTAAATAAGAAAAGGCTCTTCGAGTGGGGGATAGAAAGATGGTTTGAGTCGTTTCAACTGGATAGGAAAGAAAAATGCCCCAATACAGACTGGCTAAGGATGCTTTATGTGACTGATGCATACGCTAAGGAGAAATTAGAAACAATCCTTATCCCTGTAAATGTCTTAAAAAAAGAGGCACACGGGTGGGTTTATAAAAAAGAGAAGTCTGGAAAAGATACTACTATCTGGGTTGAATGTTTGCCGGAAGGTGCTACCCTTGAGTTTCAGATTACCTGGGATAGGAGGCTCCTTGAGGAATTTAGAAAGAAGAATAAAAATATTCAACTTCCCCAGAGCATAGATGAAGTTTTTTCTTATACAACTAAATGGTCTAATGATATTACAAAATTTGAAAGAAACTTTTCAACAGGCCATGATCTCCAGAAATGGTATAAGAACAATTTGGAAAACTTCAGAATCGGCTTCGGCTCAGGAATGACATCTACTACCATCTCAATCCTTTTTGAAGACGAATTAAGGAAAAAAATTAGGAATTATGCAGGTCTAAACAGGGGGAACGAAATAGCTCCTAAATCACGAAGGGTATGGATAAAAAATAATCAGCCAGTTCCCCTTGGTTGGGTTTTTCTGGAATTCATAGAATAGCCTGTATTTTTCCACCATAAAAAATCTGTCAAGATTGGACGGGTTCACATTAGGGGGCTGATGATTCAGGTGTAAATACTTACGCCCCAGGTTTTGACTTCTCCTATTCGATTTTTTCATGGAGCCGCATGGAAATCTTCTGGGTGAAAGAATGCCTTTTATTAATGATAGGGGCCTTTGATTATCTGTAATTACTGATAATATTATCACTCAAAAGGGATAATTAAGAAGAAACATAAAATTGAAACGGCTGATTTTATAGAGAGGATGGAAGAATTGATTGATGAATTGAAAGAATGCCTTAAGGGAGAATTCATGCTTGCGAAGCCTCGTGCTGATCATTTAGTGGATTCTAAAATCAGACTTCCTCGAATCAATTACTTAAACTCGGTCGGATCGATTCTTTTAACTTCGGAGATGAGGTCAAAATGGGGATCAGTGGAAATGATCTCTTTGATTCCATTATTGAGCATGGTGGCGGCATGAATGGCATCTCGGGAAGTAATATCTTTTAAACTTTTTAATATTTCTAACGCTTTGTTTGTCTCATGAATCGTCACTGGGAAAATGGTTACACAAATTTGAACCATGGCTTGATAGGCTATTTCACCGAGAGTTGATCGACCGATTGAAAAATATCGGTAAAGGATTTCTTGGAGAACTTCTGTATTTGAAACAGCTAAGATTTCTTCTTTCTTTATTTTATCTAAAATCTTTTTACATGGGTCACGAAGTGGATGGGGACCTCCCAAAGAATACATGAGCAGATTAGCATCAATAAATTGATAAGCAGGAGGGTTCATTGGCTTGAATATTTTTTCGCAAGATACTCAGCTTCCCATTCTTGATAGTCTTCTGGAACCGGAACTTCAGGGAGGGAAAGAAGTCGATCTACCGCTTCAGCAATCTCACGCTGCTTCTTTTTTTTGAGATGGTATTCTTCTATTGCTTCTCTAACTAAGGTTCCGAGCTTTTTGCCCTTTTGGGAGGCGATCTCTTCAAGCTCTTTATATTGTTTTTCAGTTAGTAAGACCTGAACCTTTTTGAGGTATTTTGACATTTTGATACTCCTTAATTGATAATCTCAAATTAATAATATTTTAAAAATACTCCTTTGTCAAGAGTATTTTAGAGGACCCAATGGATAAGAGAAAAAAAGCAATGGTTGTATCGGTAGGTGGGACTCCTACTCCTGTAATACATTCTCTGAGCCATATGAAACCAAAATACATCTGTTTTTTCGTTTCTAAACAGACGAAAAGGATGCTTCATGAAGAAATACTTCCAAACCTCAACTTCAAGCCTTTGTTTTATGATTTGATCATGACGCCGAATGCAGAACTGCTTCTGGATTGTTACTCCGTGCTTTCCAGTACTTTGCCCGATCTGCTCGAAAAGTGGGAGGTCGATCCTGGAGATGTTTGTGTGGACTACACAGGGGGAACAAAGACGATGTCAGTTGCCCTCGCCCTTGCAACGATTGAGAAATCCTGTTGCTATAGCTATGTGGGAGGAGACGAACGTTCCAAAGGCGGAGTAGGAGTGGTCATTAATGGGAAAGAGAAGATGTGGTTTCTCGAAAATCCATGGGACGAAATTGCATTATCCGGGAAAAGAGAAGCTTCGATTCTCTTCAACAAGGCAAGGTATGCATCGGCCGCCGAAGTTTTGGAAAAATGTACTGAAAGGGTTGGGAATGAGAAAAAGCCTTTCTTAAAAGCTCTGGTTGAAATGGTTAGAGGCTACGAATTATGGGACCGTTTCAAGCATAAGGATGCGAGAGTACGACTTTACAAATGCAAAGACATCATAACAACCTTTGCGTTTGGTTCGGAAAAAAGAGATATTATAACCCTTGCCAAAAAGATTGAGGAGAATATAAATTTTCTCGAAAATCTTTTATCATGGCACTCCCCGTCAAAATCCTATTTTTTAGATCTTCTGTCAAATGCTAAAAGAAGGGCTAACATTGAGAGGAAGTTTGATGATGCTGTGGCACGCCTCTATCGTGCAATAGAGGTTCTCGCTCAGACAGAATTGAAAGGAGACTTTGGTATCGAAACATCCAATGTAAAAACAGGAAAGA
>JBFMAE010000051.1:0-25556 GCA_040756085.1 Thermodesulfobacteriota bacterium
TTTGTTGGTCTTCACTTCAAACATCCTGCTTTCTGCCAGTTTGATTTTATCCTGCTCCAAACTGAGATGCCCCTCTTTCTTTCTCCGTTCCTTTTCTAACAACTCGATCTTTTCTTTCTCTTTCTGAATCCTCTCCTTCTCGGTGTTCTGTCTCTCAGATAGTTTTTTCATCTCTTTGGGACACCGATCTCTTTCCTCCTTAATATTCTTCAATTCGAGATCGATCTTTTGAAGTTCCCAAAGCAACTCCAACTGTTCCTTCAACGTTTCCCTCCTCCTGCATCATTTTAATTAGAAATAAAAAGAGTGCACCTGAGGGGTGCACTCTTTTTTCGTCCAGTCCAACCGAGCTTCTATCCTTCTTCCCGATGGAGTTCACCAAACCTCCCCACCCCTTCTTTTGGTGGGCCCACCTGGGTTCGAACCAGGGACCTACCGGTTATGAGCCGGTGGCTCTTCCAGCTGAGCTATGGGCCCTTTGCCTATTATATTCCATTTCCCAGGAGTGTCAACCCTCAGAGAGTTCGAAGTTTTAAGTTCGGTGTTCGGAGTTTAAAGTCATAAAACCATATACACAAGACTAAATACTCCGAACTAATCACTCCGAACTCCGAACTTATTTATCCATTAGGCTTCGATAAAACTTTTCAGCCTCTTGGCCCGGCTGGGATGTCGTAACTTCCTTAATGCCTTGGCTTCAATCTGCCGGATCCTCTCCCGGGTGACATCAAAATCCTGTCCCACCTCTTCCAGGGTATGATCGTATTTCTCCCCGATACCAAAGCGCATCCTCAAAACCTTCTCCTCTCTGGGAGTGAGGCTGGCAAGGACTTTTCGAGTCTGTTCGGATAAATTTGCACTGATCACTGCATCCTGGGGTGAGATGACCGCTTTGTCTTCGATGAAATCTCCCAGGTGGCTATCTTCCTCTTCACCGATGGGTGTCTCGAGGGAGATGGGTTCTTTTGCAATCTTCAACACTTTCCTCACCTTATCCAGCGGCATCTCCATCTTTTCAGCGATCTCTTCGGGCATGGGTTCTCGACCAATCTCCTGGACGAGGTACCTCGAAGTCCGGATCAGTTTATTGATGGTCTCGATCATGTGGACCGGGATCCGGATGGTCCGGGCTTGGTCAGCGATCGCCCGGGTGATGGCCTGACGAATCCACCAGGTCGCATAGGTACTGAATTTATAACCCCGCTGGTACTCAAATTTATCCACAGCCTTCATCAGGCCAATATTTCCTTCCTGAATGAGATCTAAGAATTGAAGTCCCCGATTGGTATATTTTTTTGCGATGGAGACGACCAGCCTCAGGTTTGCCTTCACCAATTCGCTCTTTGCCTCCTTGGCTTTGGTCTCTCCCTCCATAATGGCCTTCACGGCAACCTTCAACTTTTCCGCTGATAGCCCGCATTCCACTTCCACCCGGCTGATCTTTCTCTGGGCATTCTTCACCACCCGGTCGATCTCCTGAAGGTCGGCCTTACTCAATCTTCGATTCCGGAGGAGTGTTTTTTCACGTAAAGTCTTTGCCTTCAGCTTCCTCAGATAGGCCCGCGCCTCCTTGGCAGAAATCTTCATTTTCTCTTCAACCTTTTTTGTCTCGTTCTCCGCCTTTTCCACCCGGACCAGCATCTGCTTCATTTTTTGGACAATCTTATTAATCTGGACATCCCTCAGATTCATCTGTCTGAAACATTCTAAGATTTCCGCCTGTTTCTTCTTCTGCTGTCTCTGAACCTTGGCCCTCGAGGTCTCCTTATTTTTCAGGAGCCGCCGGATCCCTTCGTCGTTTCTCCGAATTCGCTCGATCAGATCCAAGATCTTTTTCTTCTGAATCTGCTCTTCCTCAATACTGGTCTCCTCCTCGTCGATCTCGTTGGTCACCTCCCGGATCTCAATCTTGCCCGCCTTGATCACATTGCCTAAATTGACGATCTCCTTGACGGCCATGGGACAGTTCAAGACAATGCTCAGCACCTCTCGTTTACCATTCTCTATTCTTTTTGCAATCTCCACCTCTCCTTCCCGGGTGAGAAGCGAAACTGACCCCATCTCTCGGAGGTACATTCGAACAGGATCCGTCGCCCTGCCAAAGGCCTCCATCTCCAGCTCATCGCCCTCCTCCTCTTCCTTCTCCATGACCTTCTCCTCTACCTTCAACCCCTGGAGGTCATCCATCACGTCAATGTCCATTTCGTCGAACATCATGAGGACATCGTCGATTTGATCTGAGGAGACGATATCATTAGGAGGAATCTCGTTCACCTCATCGAACGAGAGAAACCCTTTCTCTCCCTCCATCGCGATCAAATTCTCCACCTCTTTGATCTTTCCCCCTTTTTCCATCGACTTCTCCTCTTATCCCTATTAAATTTATCTCTCTGAAGGCTTCTCTCTCCTCGCCATCGCCTGTCGTTCCATGAGCAGTGCCTCCAGTCCCTTTTCCCCTTTCTGCTTCTCGGCCTCTTTAATCCTTTTAAGCAATTCCATTTTATTCCTTTTCGATCTCTTTTCGCGAATCTTCCGGATACAGTCCTTCAATATTTTCTCCTGTTGTCCATCCTCCCATCCGCTCTCTTGGAAAACGAATTCGCACAGCCTTCCCTTGAGACCCTCTTCAAGACCTTCCAGCGCTTGGGTCAGGTCGAGCCTTCCTTTTTTCTGATAAAGCTCTCCCAGCCCCTCGGCTATTTTCCGCAGGACCGGGCTTTCAAACTCTCTTAAAATTCCCTCTTCTGAAATCAAAGGGATCAGCTCGGGGTGATGGACCATGAGGCGGACTACCATCTCCTCTGACTTTGGGAAATTTCTCTCCACGGATCGCTTCTTCAAATCTTCTTCAATTTTGGGCCGATCCTTGGGAGAAGATCGAAGCATCTCATACAGGAAAGATTCTTTTACATCCAGCTTCTCAGCCAAGGCCCTCATATAGAAATCCCTTCGAATCTTCTCCGGGATCTTATGGATCAGGGCCACTCCCTCCTCGGCAATCTTAACCTTGTCCTCGATCAATTTCACATCATAGATTTTCATCAACCGTTCGAAAAAGAAATCGATGAGAAGAACTGCGCCGGCCGCCCTTTTCTCGAACTCTTCCAGTTTCCCCTTTCTCAGAAATCCATCAGGGTCTTCGCCCTTGGGAAGGGAGATCATCCTCCCTGCCACCCCCTCTTCCAAAAAGAGAGGGAGGGAGCGAAGGGTGGCCTGGACCCCTGCTGGATCAGCATCAAACAGAGTGATCATATCTTTTGTATATCTCTTTAAGGTACGGATGTGTTGGGTCGTCAGGGCCGTTCCCAAAGTGGCGACACTGTGTTTCAGTCCGTACTGGTGGAGGGTCAATAGATCGAAATAGCCTTCAACAATTATAACACAATCTTTCTCCGGAACATATCGCCTGGCCACGTGGAGGCCATAGAGGATTTCCCCCTTATGATAGATGATTGACTCCGGAGAGTTGATATATTTGGGTTGACCCTCCCTGACCACCCTCCCTCCGAAACCGACAACCCGATTGTGGAGATCAAAGATGGGAAAAATGATTCTTCCACGGAAAACGTCGTACCAGCCCTCCTTTCTCTTCGGAAGGATCAAACCCAGCTCCCTCGCCATATCCAAAGAAACTTTTCTCTCCTGGAGATGCTGGACCAGCCCGTCCCATCCCTCGAGGGAATATCCCAACCGGTGTTCTAAAATGATTTCCTCGTTGATCCCCCTCTGAATTAAATACCTCCTTGCTCCCTCACCCTCTTTTCGCCGGGTGAGGTGATCGTGAAAGTACTCGGAGGCAATCTGGTTGATCTGGAAGAGGACCTCCCTTCTGGCCATCTCTCTCTTCTGGGTTTGAGAGAGTTCCCGGCGGGGGAGGAGTACTCCATACCGCCTGGCCAGTTCTTCCACGACCTGCGGAAATGAAAAGTGCCCCACCTTCATCAAAAAGGTGAAGACATCTCCCCCTTCCCCGCAGCCGAAGCAATGAAAGATCTGTTTTTCCTCATTAACCATAAAGGAAGGGGTCTTTTCGGAATGGAAAGGGCATAGCCCTTTGTAGTTCTTTCCGGTCTTTTTGAGACTGACATAGTCTGAGACGACTTCCAAAATGCTGGAGCGGTCTCGAATTTCTGAAACCTTCTCCTCTGAGAAAAATCCATTTGCCAAAAGGTTTACCCCGTTAGATAGAATTCCTTTTGGAACGAACCCCGTTAGAAATCCCAGCGGGCCTTCGCCGCGCCGAAGTGGCTCCGGCCACGCAGGCGGAGCATTAAATCCCGCAGAAATTATTCTAAAATGTAACCCTGCCGCAGCCGCCGTCCCAGAGGGCCTCTGGCCCGGAGGGAGCAGCGGGGTATTATTTCTAACGAGGCGAACATGGGGTTTAAAGCCCCGGGTGAGCTCTCCCGTTGAAAGGTCGAAGACCTTCTAATGGGGTTTACCTCAGCTCTACGATGGTGACCCCTCTGCCACCTTTCATCATATCCCCTGGAGCAAAACTTTTGACCCCGCGGTGTTCTTGCAAGAATTGGCCGATGGCATTTCGCAACCTTCCGGAGCCAATCCCATGGACGATATGGATCTTCTCCAGTCCATGCAAGAGGGCCTGATCGATAAATTTATCAACCTTGGGAAGGGCATCCTCCACGGTCAAACCGATGACATTTAATTGAGAGGGAGTTTCCGCAAGATCTTCCTGAAACAGAGGCTGGCCTTTTGAAGCCTCCATCTCCCTCTCCTCCCCTTCCTCTGTCACCTTTCTAATCTCGGAGAGGGGGGCTTTCACCTTTGCCCTGCCCGTTACCACCTCCACCCGTCTCAACGGTTCATCCACCTTCGTCAGAATCCCGTGGCTGCGAAGGCTTTCAATTCTAACACGCTCCCCCACCTTCAGGCCACCCGGCATCGTTCGGCATCCCTTCTTTCTGATTAGCGGGAGAATTTTCTCCTTCATCTCCTTCATCTCCTGGATCTCTTTCCGATAATCTTTTAAATGGGAGACGCTTAAAGGGGCCTTTTCCTCTTTCCGCTGACGGATCCATTCCTTAACTTCTTCTTCAACCTTCTGGACCGCCTTTTTCGCCTTCTCCTCAGCTCGGGAAAGGATCTCGTGCCTTTTTCTCTTTATTTCCTCCACAATCCCTTTCAGCCTCTGACGTTCGAGTCCTGCTTCTTCCTTTATCTTAAGGAATTGCAATCGTTCCTTTTCCGCATCCGCCTTCAACTTTTCCAGTGTCTCCAGGGTCCGTGAAACCTCCTGTTCATCCCCATCCCTGTGACGACGAGCCATTTCGAGTACCTCTTCCGAGATACCCAGTTTCTCAGCCACTAAAAAGGCTTTGCTCAATCCCGACGATCCATAGGAGAGCGTATATTTCGGCTCCAGGGTTTCCTCATCAAACTCAACGGCCACATTCTCCACATCTGGATGGAGGTATCCATAGACCTTGAGACGATCGAAGTGGGTGGTGACCACGACAGAGGCTCCCTTCTTCCTGAACCGGTCCAGAAAACCCATTGCCAGGGCACATCCCTCTGAGGCATGGGTGCCCACTCCCAGCTCATCCAGAAGGATGAGGGAATTCGGTCCTGCTTTTCCCAGGATGTGATGAACATGGAGAAGGTGACTGGAGAAGGTGCTCAGATTCTCTCCGATGCTTTGCTCATCGCCGATCACCGCAAGGATGTCCTGGAAGATCCCCACCTGGCTTCCTTCTGCCACGGGGATGGGAAGTCCGGATTGAACCATCAAGGTCAGGAGTCCAAGCGTCTTTAAGGCAACGGTCTTTCCCCCTGCATTCGCACCGCTTAGGATGAGAACCTTGATCCCATCTCCCATGCGGAGGTGAATGGGAACGACCTTGGTTTCCTTTTGAAGGGCAAGGAAGGGATTTCGTGCCTCCTTCATCTCGATCCTCCCCTCCTTATTTAAATGGGGCTCGACACACTCCAAAAGGATGGAGAATCTGGCCATCGCATAGAGGAGATCCAGCTCTCCTAAGATCTCAAAGTCTTCCCAAAGGTTCTGCCGCTCCTCTCTCACCTTCACTGAAAGTTCTGACAGGATCCGATATTCCTCCTCCTTCTCCTCCCCCATGAGGATATTGATCTCATTGTTATAGGGGACGACCTGAAAGGGCTCGAAGAAAAAGGTCATGTGGCTCTGGGACTGATCATGGATGATTCCTTCCAGCCGGTGTTTGTAATCCGATTTAATCGGAAGGACATACCTCCCGTTTCTTAACGTGATCAACTGTTCCTGGAAGATCGGCTGAAGCCCCTCTTGATGAAGAAGATGTTCCAGCACTCCCTTGGCCTTCTCTCTGATCTTCCCCATCCGATGCCTGATATCCGAAAGGGTCGGGCTGGCCCGGTCCAGAATTTCACCCTTCGTATTGATCGCCTGGAGGATCTCTTTTTCCAGGGGTTTTAATGAGGAAAGTCTGGAAATTTTTTCCCGAAGATGGGGAACCTTGATGGCCTCCACTTTTTGGAAGAATCGCCTGAGCCTCTTGGACAGTTCCATCTGCTGATAAATATCGATCAACTCCTGAATGGTCAGGACCGAGCCCTCCATCTCTATCCTCTTTAAAATTCCCTCAATGTCTTTCAACCCTCTGAGCGGGATGTCTCCCAGGGTTTCCAGAATTTTTTTAAGTTCCAGAACTTCGGCTAATCTGGATTGGATGAAAGGGAGGTGATCGGAGGGTCTCAGGGCCTCACAACGTTTTCGGCCCAGGGGGGATATGGAAAATTCTTTTAATAATTCCAATAAATTGAAGAACTCTAAAACCTTGAGGGAACGATCATCCATAGAGTGTAAATAAGGGGAACGGGTTAACGGAAAGAGGGAGAATTTAAGGGGAAAGCCTTTCCTTCACCAGTTGATTGATCGCTTTCCCGTCGGCTTTCCCCTCCAGTTTTGGCATGACGGATTTCATCACTTTTCCTAAATCCTTTAAGGATGAAGCTTGAGTCTCTGCAATACTTTGATCAATGATCTTAAAAATTTCTTCTTGGCTCAGAGGTTGGGGTAAGAAGGATTTTAAAGTCTCGATCTCTTTTTGCTCCCTCTCGACGAGGTCCATTCGGCCACCCGCTTTAAATTGTTCAATGGACTCTTCGCTCTTCCTCACCATTCCCCGGATCACTTTAAAAATACCTTCGTCATCCAGATCCTTTCTCAATTCAATCTCCTTATTTTTCACAGCCGAACGAATTAACCGGATGGTCGAAAGTCGCAATTTATCGTTGGATTTCATCGCCTGCTTCATCTCATCGACCAGTTTTTCTTCCAGGCTCATCCGTCATCCCCTCTCTGCCATTTTTCGCATTCTTTTCATAGCCCTTTTCTTGGCAGCCAACGCCTTTTTCTTTCTTTTTATACTGGGCTTTTCATAATGTTCCCTTTTCCGAATCTCTGACAAAATCCCAGTCTTTTCAACCTGTTTCTTAAATCGCCTGAGTGCGTTTTCAAAAGATTCGTTTTCCTTAATTTTAATGCCTGGCATCCATCTTTCCCCTCCTTCCATAAATTATTTTAAACAAAAATTATATAATTTTATATAATAAAGTCAAATTTTTTTCAATTCTGAAAAGAGCTCTTAAAAATTACTACACGCTCTTTGCTTTTCGTATCCGTGTCATCGATCCCTAATTGAATTAATCAGAGATTTCTAAACTTTTTCGGAAATCTTCTGAAATTTCCTTAACAGATGAACAGGACGTTTCGCCTTCCCCTCATTCCCGTCTTCATCGCATACATGATCGGCCTTTACTTAGGCCATTTTGACCTCTCCTTCCCTTCTCAAGGATTCTTCCTGTTTCTCTTGGCACTTCTGCCTCTGTGGATTCTTTTTATGATCATGAGAAGAACCGGATGGGGGTCCTGGGTCACCCTTGTCTTCTTCTTCCTTCTCGGGATTTTCTCCCTCCACACCTATCTCCATCTCCCGCATTCCCCCTCACACATCTCCCATTTCACCGGTTTCGATGGAATCGTATTGGAAGGGATCCTCGATCGCCCTCCCGAAAGCTCCCGAGGGGGAACCCAGTTATTAATCAAATCACAGAAGATTATCTTGTCGAACCGGCACGTTCCTGTCGAAGGTCATGCCCTCCTCTTTCTAAAGGAGGAGAATGGATCGTTCCATGTGGGGGATCGCCTTCGGTTTTTATGCAGGCTTTATCCCCCTCATGGATTTCGCAATCCAGGTGGATTCTCCTATGAACGCTATCTCACCTTTGAACGAATCCATGCTATTGGATTCTTATCTGTGAAGAAGGGGTGGGTAAAAACCGGAGAGGGATTTAAAAATCCATTCCTCCTCCGGATGGAGGGTTGGAGGGATCATATCCGTAATTTTCTTCAGAAGAAAGCCGATCCCCGCTACTCTGGCATTTTCGAGGCGCTTGTGCTGGGTGAACAGGGAAACATTCCAGAGGAGGTGAAGGAGGATTTCATCGCTACAGGGATTGCCCATCTTTTGGCCATTTCAGGGGATCATCTCGGAATCGTTGCTCTCCTCTCCTTCTCACTGTTCATCTGGATCATGAAGCGTTCAGAATTTCTCCTCCTCTCCATTTCTGTCAAAAAATGGGCCGCTACCCTGACCATCCCCTGCATCCTCCTCTATACCTTCATCGCAGGGGGAGGGATCTCTGTCATCCGGGCCACGATCATGGTGATCACTTTCTTCTTTTCCATCCTGTTCAATCGGGAAAGGAATCTTCTCCATACACTCGCCCTGGCTGCCTTTCTCATCCTCATTGTCTCACCTCCTTCACTCTTCGATGTCTCCTTTCAACTTTCTTTTCTCGCTGTCCTCTCGATCCTTTATTTAGTGCCACGCATCCTTACGGAATTGAAACGAGAAGGCATCCCCCTTCCCCAAAAAGCATCGTGGAAACAAAATTTATGGATATATTTGAAGCTCTCCTTCCTGGTCACCACTGTGGCCACTTTGGGAACCGCACCCTTTGTCGCCCTTCATTTCAACCGGATCTCTCCCATTGGATGGGTGACCAACCTCTTTGCCATTCCCTGGGTGGGATTTCTTATTGTCCCCCTCAGTCTTATCGCCTCCCTCTTCTCCTTCTTCCTCTCACCATTGGCTACTTTCTTGATTCACATCAACGATTTTTTCACCCTGGTCCTTCTCAAGGTGGTGGCCTTCTTTGCTTCCTTCCCATTCGCTTCTTTCTTTGTTTCTACCCCAACGGTTCTTGAAATCGTCCTTTTTTACCTCCTCCTTTTCATAGTCGTTCACCTTCGAAAAGGGAGAAGGATTCGATATATCTTTGTGGGACTCTGCCTTACTCTTATCTGTGATTTAGCTTATTGGAATTTTAAAGATTCTTTTCAGAAAAATCTCACCCTGACCTTCATCGATGTGGGACATGGAGACTCCATTCTCATCGAATTTCCAAAAGGCAAGAGGATGTTGATCGATGGAGGTGGGCTTCATGAGGATCGTTTCGATATCGGAAAGAATGTGATCGCCCCTTTCTTATGGAAGAAAAAGATCCAGAGAATTGACTATCTCGTTCTCACCCATCCTGATCCAGACCATCTGAAAGGCTTAAACTTTATTGCCTCTCATTTTTCAATTGGACAATTCTGGGACAACGGTCTTCGCGGGGATTCGGAATCCTATCTCAATTTAGAGAAAACCATCTTAAAGAAAAAGATAGAAAGGTTTTCACTGAATGAAAAGATTTCTCCTCAAACAATCAATGGGGTTCAAATCTCCATCCTTAACCCTCCGGTCAGGAATGAATTCTACAAGGGGAATCAGAACCCCATGTTTTTAAACAACCAATCCCTTGTGATGAAGCTTCATTTTAAAGAGATCCGAGTGCTCCTAACAGGAGATATCGAGGAGGAGGCGGAATATCGGATGATGAGAAGAGACATTCCTCTTAAATCCGATATCCTGAAGATCCCTCATCATGGAAGTTCCTCATCGAGTACCCCTCTTTTTCTTGAAAGGGTCAAACCCACCTATGCTATTCTCAGCGTGGGCGAGCGAAACATTGCAAAACTTCCTCACCCTGAAGTATTGAGAAGATATCACCAACAGGGGGCGAAGATATTTAGAACAGATAAACATGGTGCAATATTTGTAATTACGGATGGAGAAAGAATTGAGGTCAACCCTTTTCTAAATAAAGACTAATTTTAGTTGACTTTAATCTACAAATGAAATATTTTAATGGCGGAAATTAAGTTTCCTTATCGATACCCCAAAACTTACAAAGGATAAGGAAGCCATCTTGAGAAGGAATGGGGAACTGTCAAAAGATCTTATTTCATTAAATCTGTTATAGCGGCCATCACCCAAAATGAGGAATGAACTCAGAAATTTAAAATCAGGTGAGGTGAAGCTTCTTTTTAGGATTTTTGAGAAGCTTTCGAGAAGCCAAGATCAAAATACTCTGCGTAAAGAGGTCTCTGAGGATTTATTGCGCCTCCTCAAGTCAGATTTTGCTGCTTCCTTCATATGGAATCAAGATAGGCAGATCTTTGAGCACGCTGTGTTTCTCAATATGGACCCTGTTAATATAGAGCGATACAATAATTATTACCAGTTTCATGATCCGATCACCCCATCCTTGCAAAAGAGACGGCGGGCGACCTTAGTTCGCGAAGTCATGCCTCAGGAGGAATTAGAAAAGACAGAGTTCTTCAACGACTTCTTAATGAGAGATGGCCTTCATCATGGGATAAACGTTTATGCCTATGACGGTGACCTAAATATTGGAGATTTACGAATCTGGAGAGCCAAGAATAAACCTGATTTTGGGAGGCACGAGGCCGCACTTTTGGATGTTCTCTTACCACATTTTCGAAATGCATTACGGAATGTCCGGGCTATTTCCGCAGCCCGCGGGATGGCAAACCTATGGCGTGAATTGCTGGATAATACTCAAATAGCCCTGTTCCTATTTAACGAATCCTGTGATCTCATCTATCGAAACAATAAGGCCGTGTTGATAGAGAAAGATCTCTATGATGCGGACTATGCTTCTTTTTACAGACATATCTATTCTATGACCAAGAAGAACCTTTCTCAGACAGAATGGGGTCCTTTTTTTCTGTCTGTTCTTCCAGTCATCTCTCCCCAGGATTCGAAGCCCCTTAAAGCTGTGATGGCATATCGATCACCCCCTGGTAAGATTGATATGGACTTCCTTTCCAGGAGATATCAATTAAGTTCCCGAGAGGCAAAAATTTGTTTGCTCATATGCAAGGGGCTAACGGATAAAGAAATCGCATCAGTTTTGGGGATTTCTTATTATACTGTGCGGACTCACATAAAACATATCTTTTCAAAACTGGACGTTACAACCCGTTCTGAGCTCATCTACCATCTATTTGGAGGATTAGTAGATATTTCTTTCTGATTTTCCCTTCCTATTTAAGTATCCCCAAATATGGGGATACCCAATTCAATTTTCTTATGATTTCATATACCCTACAAAGCCTAAAAGGAGGTGGTAAGTATCAGACGGTAGCGAAGTCTTTTAGGATAGCCGAACCTTTTAAGCGAAGGACAAATCGAAGTCCTGGAAGGGAGGGAGAAAATATGGACAGCAAGGGAATTGAAATGGATCGCAGAACATTTATGAAGACCACTTTAACAGTAGGCACAGGGTTGGCTTTGACAGCCTCGATGGGCGATTTGGCATGGGGGACGACCTCACCCACCAGCGATTTAGCAGATTTTCCTATGTTTCAACTCACCAAAATGATTCGAAAGGGAGAGATCAGTTCCAAACGGCTCGTTGAAGTTTACCTTGAGCGAATTCGAAAATTTGACGGATCAAAGGGCATAAATTCCTACATCACCGTGGCTGCAGATTCGGCTCTAAGTCAGGCTGAGGAGCTCGATATTCTTTCAAAACAGAAGAAGTTCAAAGGTCCATTGCATGGATTACCTGTTGCCATTAAGGATAATCTCGATACGAAGGATATGAGAACAACTGGTGGCTCGAAGATCCTATCCTCCTGGCAACCTTCAACTGACGCGTATGTAGTCCAAAAGTTGAGGGAAGCCGGGGCCATTATCTTGGGAAAAACAAACATGCATGAGTTTGCCTTTGGCATTACGACCAACAATCCTCACTATGGGCCCACGCGAAATCCATACGATTTTTCAAGAATCCCCGGGGGATCGAGCGGAGGGTCAGGTGCAGCCACAGCAGCAGCACTGTGTGCAGGTTCAATAGGGACTGATACGGGTGGATCGGTGAGAATCCCGGCCGCTCTCTGTGGAGTAGTGGGGCTCAAACCCACCCTCGGTAGGGTAGGCAGGGGAGGTATGATGTATCTGTCATTTACAAGGGATGTAATTGGGCCGATTACAAGGACTGTAATGGATTCGGCTATGATACTGGAGGTCATTGCAGGAAAAGACCCAAGGGATCCAGAAAGCTCCTCCAATCCAGTGCCCCATTACACTGCTTTATTAAAAGGCAGTTTGAAGGGGAAAAAATTCGGTGTCCCCCGAAAATACTTTTTTGAGGTCATCCATCCAGACACCCAAAAAGTGTTTGATGAAGCAACTAATGTGATAAAGAAAATGGGTGGAGTTATTAAAGAGGTTGAGGTGAAGAATATGGATTTAGCCACTCCCACTGGTTTCAATATTGTTTTGGCAGAGTGCATCTACCATATGGAAGATTATCTCAAGGCCTTTGACCCACAGGTCACTGTTGATAAATATCTTGGCCAATTAGGGCCTGATGTGAAGGGTGCATTGGGAAGCCAGAAAGGGACTCCCGAATCTAAGCCGGTCCCCGGTTACGTTTATGCAAAATCGGTTAGGGAAGACCGGAACAAAATGATCTCCGGTTTTAAAGAGGCGATGTCTGACGTAGATGCATTGCTTCTTCCAACGACCCCCCTTCCAGCCTCTAAAATCGGCGAGGATGTGGAGACAGAGCTCCAAGGAAAAAGAGTGGACACATTTCTGACTTTTATCAGAAACTGTGATCCGATCAGTGTCGTGGGTTATCCAGCAATTTCTGTCCCGGCTGGTTACAGCCAGACAGGTCTTCCCATCGGCTTACAGATCGTTGCTCGGCCCTGGGAAGAGGATAAATTATTAAGTATGGCTTATGCGTTCGAACAAGCCACAAAAGTCAGAAAGCCATCAAAACTCTAAAGGAAAGGGCCTGGGCTAGAAGTCCAGGCCTCGTGTAATTTTTTAGATCGGCATTAAGTCTCCATTCTCCTGCTTCTAATAAATCCCTTAATTTACCGTTGACTTTTCCACATAAATTCAATAGATTCTAAACAAAATCACTGCCGCCTACTAACCACCTTTATTACAATGGATGGATATAATTAGAAGGCAACGAAAATTCCTTTTCTCAATCAGAAGAAAATAATAAAATGAATTAGGTAGATAGATATGACCACTGCGTTAAGTCCAAGCGTACAGAAGGTCCAGGATGCCTTGAAAGCTCTTGGGTTTCCAAATGAGGTGATGGAATTACAATCCACGACCCGCACTTCTGCTGAAGCGGCCCAGGCTGTTGGATGTCGGGTTGATCAGATCGCCAAATCTATTGTTTTCCAGGGGAAGCAAACACACAAGCCCATTTTGGTGATCGCCAGCGGTCCGAATCGGGTGAATGAAAAGAGGATTGAAGAATATATCTCTGAACCTCTCGGTAAGGCAAATGCAGATTATGTCCGCAAAAAAACCGGTTTTATCATCGGTGGAGTTCCTCCCATTGGCCATCTTGAAAAGCTTGAGATATTCATTGATGAGGATCTCCTGCAATATAAGGAAATCTGGGCTGCTGCTGGCAGTCCAAATGCAATCTTCAAACTTACTCCTCCTGACCTCATTAAAATGACAGAGGGGCGCGTCGTTGCGATCAAATAGAGAGGTTACGTCATTCCTGCCCCGATTGACATCGGGATAAACTCCAGCAGGAGTTCAGAAATGGTTTGAAAATACCTGGATTCCGTGTCAAGCACGGAATGACAAATTGTTAGTAGAAAAAAATGAGGAGGAAAGAAATGGAACTAAAGACGGAACGAATAGAAATCCCAGAAGGGTGTAACATTATTTTTGGCCAAACCCATTTCATCAAGACCGTCGAAGATCTCTACGAGATTATCGTGGGAACTGTCCCCAGCGCCAAATTCGGTATCGGGTTCTGTGAGGCCTCCGGTCACTGCCTTGTCAGAGGGGAGGGAAATGATGAAGCATTGAAGGAGATGGCAATGAAGAGCGCCATGAAGATCGGGGCCGGACATACCTTTCTCATCATTCTGAAGGATGCCTTCCCGATCAATATCCTCAATGCTGTGAAGATGTGTCAAGAGGTTTGCGCCCTCTTCTGTGCTACAGCCAATCCTATAGAAGTGATCCTGGCCCAATCAGAACAAGGCAGGGGCGTCCTCGGTGTCATTGATGGTTTCTCCCCAAAAGGGGTCGAAAAAGAGGACGGGATTGCCTGGAGAAAGGAACTTTTAAGGAAATTTAAATATAAATTATAAGCCTCGTTTGGAGCGTTGAGTTCGTCAGATCGTTAATTTCGTTACGATCAAAACCTTCTAAACGACCTTAACGTTCTGAACGTTTTTAATTTTTCAGCCTCCGTTTTTCACCAAACACTCCAGTGCGTTGATATATTCCTCGGTCATGCAGGTGGGAATCCGGTGTTTCTTCAAACATTCGAAACACTTCCCGGGTTCGTAGAGAGGAGTGCTCACATATCTCTCCCCGCCATCCGGAAAGAGGGTGACAACAACACCACGATCTAACTCTTGTGCCTTCTGTAAAGTCCCCCACATGGCAGCCCCAGAGCTGATTCCACAAAAAATCCCCTCTCGAATGGTGAGAACCCTTGCCATCTCGAAGGCATCCTCATCTGTCACATTAATCTTTTCATCCAAACGGCTGGGGTCATAGATCTCCGGGATATACTGGGAACTGAGGTTTTTTAAACCCTGAATATTTGAATTTGGTAAGGGCTCCACGCCGACGATTTTGATGGCCGGGTTATATTCTTTAAGTCGTTTGGAAACACCCATGAGGGTCCCGGTGGTCCCCAGACCTCCCACAAAAATCTTTATCTTCCCTCGGGTCGCTCTCCAGATCTCTTCCCCTGTTGTCTCATAATGGGCAAGCACATTATACTTATTCTCAAATTGGTGAGGCATGTAATATTTAGGGTCTTTAGCCATTTCCTCAGCCAAATCAATAGCTCCGTCCATCCCTTTCGAACCCTCGCTTAAAATGATCTTCGCTCCAAAGGCGGTGAGAATCTTTCTTCTCTCCATGCTCATCGTCTCTGGCATCACCAACTCCAGTCGATACCCTTTCACGGCACAGACCATTGCCAGGGCGATCCCTGTATTCCCACTGGTGGGCTCGATGACAATCTTCTCCTTTGTCAGGAGCCCCTCCCTCTCTCCATACTCAATCATATATTTCGCAATCCGGTCTTTGACAGACCCGGCCGGATTATACCGCTCGAGCTTTGCATAGACTTTCACTCTTCTGTTAGGAACGATATGGTTGATCTTGACCAGAGGGGTATACCCCACCAAGTCAATCATGTCCTTGGCTATCCGATACATGGCTTCTCATGCCTCCTTATTAGAGAAGAGTCTACGGTTTAATGGTAAGGGTTAAGATGCCCCTTTCATTAGGACGATGGACGTTAAACGGTGAACGATGAACAGTTCATTGTTCGTTGTCCGTCGTTCATAGTCTATTTTCCACCTGGACGTGCTTCCTCACCTTAACCCAATGACTATTTCAATCCTTTGTATTAAAACATACTCAAAATCTCCGCCCCTCCATCGGTGATCACAATGCTGTGTTCAAAATGGGCGGAGCGTTTTCCATCGGCCGTCACCACGGTCCAGCCGTCAGAGAGAATCTTGACCTCATAAGTTCCCTCATTCACCATGGGCTCCAGAGCGAAGACCATGCCATTCTCCAATCTCGGCCCCTGGTGTGGGGAACCAAAGTTTGGGATTTGCGGTTCTTCATGGAGGTCTTTCCCGATGCCGTGTCCTACAAAATCTCTCACGACAGAAAATCCATGCCCTTCCACCCAGGTCTGGATGGCAAAGGAGATATCGAAGAGGCGATTCCCTGCTCTGGCCCTTTCGATCCCTATATAAAGGGCCTTTTCCGTTACCTCAAGGAGTCTATGGGCTTCCCGATCCACCTCACCCACAGGAAAGGTGATCGCAGCATCTCCGAAATAACCATTGAGATTGACCCCTCCATCCAGGCTCACAATATCCCCTTCCTTCAATCTGCGTTGACCGGGGATACCGTGGACTACCTCTTCATTAATAGAGATACAAAGTGTCGCAGGAAACCCCCTGTAGCCTTTAAACGCAGGAATGCCTCCCCTTGAGAGGATGATCTCTTCCGCAATCTGGTCCAGCTCTTTGGTGCTGATTCCTGGAGCAATCACCTTCCTCAGTTCCTGAAAAACCTCTGCCACAATGGCATTGGATTTCTTCAATTGTTCAATCTCACGGCGGGATTTGATGATGATCACAGGATTAGTATGCATTTGAAGGGAGGAATTGTCAACCTTCAACGTCCTGTTGCTTATTGACCCTTCGACTGCATCCAAGCCCTACTTTTTAGAACAGGTATAAAGGGACGCTCAGGGTCAACCCCTGCCTGCGGCAGGCAGGCTGAGCAAGTTCCGGCCTTTAGGTCGGAAGCCGAAGGGTTGACTTTTCTCCTCCAAACAGTAAAATGATAGTGTTATATTAATGATAGGGAGCTCTCGATGATTCCAAGATATACCCGACCGGAGATGGGAAGGATTTGGACAGAACAGAGGAAGTTTGAGACCTGGCTCGAGATCGAACTTTTAGCCTGTGAGGCCCTGTCTCAATTGGGGATGATTCCGGGAGATGCAGTGAAAGAGATCAGAGAAAAGGCTGCCTTTAATGTGGACCGTGTGAACGAAATCGAGAAGGTGACGAAACATGATGTCATCGCCTTCCTGACGAATGTAGGGGAATCCATCGGCCCGCTCTCGAAATATCTTCATTACGGCCTCACCTCCTCCGATATCCTTGACACCTCCCTCGCCCTGCTCCTAAAAGAGGCCTCTGAACTCATCCTTCAGGATCTCCAACGCCTTTTAAGAGTGCTGAAAAAGAAGGCCTTCCAGTATAAAGAAACCTTAATGATCGGACGATCTCATGGCGTTCATGCCGAGCCCATCACCTTCGGTCTCAAAATGACCCTCTGGTATGATGAAATGAAGCGAAACCTGATTCGGATGGAGAGGGCGAAGGAAGCCGTGAGCGTCGGTAAGGTCTCGGGCGCGGTAGGTACATTTGCTCATATCCCTCCTTCCGTTGAGGAGTTCGTCTGCGGACGATTGGGACTCAAACCAGCCTCGATCTCAACACAGGTTGTTCAGAGGGATCACCATGCCGAATTTTTCACCACGCTCGCGATCATCGCTTCATCGATTGAAAAATTTTCTGTGGAACTGAGACACCTCCAGCGAACCGAGGTTCTGGAAGCCGAAGAATTCTTCTCCAAAGGTCAGAAAGGGTCCTCTGCCATGCCTCACAAGAGGAATCCCATCTCCGCGGAGAATCTCTCTGGTCTGGCACGGCTGGTTCGATCCCACGGCCTCGCTGCTTTGGAAAATATTCCCCTCTGGCACGAACGCGACATCAGCCATTCCTCGGTGGAAAGGGTGATCGCACCCGATGCCACCATCCTGATCGATTACATGCTCAACCGTCTCACCTCCATCATCGAAAACCTCATCGTCTATCCGGAGAATATGAAAGCCAATCTGGAGAAGATGGGAGGGCTCATCTATTCGGAGGCGATCCTCCTCCTGCTCACACGGAAAGGCCTTTCGAGGGAAGAGGCCTATGGCGTGGTTCAGAGAAATGCGATGAGGGTCTGGGAGGAGAACAGGGATTTCAAAACCCTTCTTTCTCAGGATGAGGTGATTAAACGTCTCTTCACTCGGGAGGAGCTAGAGACCGCCTTCAATGTCGAGGATCATCTCAAACACGTCGATGATATCTTTCGAAGAGTATTTGGAGATTCATGAGATGAAGAAGAATCAAAAACCCCCCCCTACTCTGAAAGATCTCCTCCGGATCAAAGAGCCTTTAGATCGAGGCGGGAAGAAACCCGTTCTGAAGAAGACCCATTTCACGATCTGGTATTTCGTGATCGCCTTCCTCATCGTCTTGCTCATTCAGAATTACATCGTGACGAAAAAGACCGAGGATGTGATCCCCTACAGTGAATTTAAGGAGTCATTGAGGGCTGGCAAGATCAAAGATCTGACCATCACCCAGGAGTCGATCACGGGAGAGAGGGAGACAGAGAAGGGGCTTCGAAAATTTCAGACGATCCGTGTGGAGGATTCGGATCTGGTCAAGGAATTAGAGAATTACCATGTAAAATACACCGGAAAAATCGACAGTAAATGGTTGACCAACATCCTCTCCTGGATCGTCCCCCTTATCTTTTTCTTTTTTATCTGGAGATTCCTCTTCGCTCGCATCGGGCCGGAGACGAGCGTGATGTCTTTCGGAAAGAGTCGAGCCAAAATCTATGCACAGAAGGAAAAGAAGATCACCTTCTCCGATGTGGCTGGAATTGACGAGGCCAAAGAGGAATTGAAGGAGGTGGTAGAATTTCTCAAAAATCCGGGAAAGTTTCAACGTCTCGGCGGAAAGATCCCGAAGGGAGTCCTCCTTGTGGGGATGCCTGGAACCGGGAAAACCCTGCTGGCCCGGGCTGTGGCCGGAGAGGCCAATGTGCCCTTCTTCTCCATTAGCGGTTCCGATTTCGTGGAGATGTTTGTCGGGGTGGGAGCAGCAAGGGTCAGGGATCTCTTTGCACAGGCTCAAAACCACGCCCCCTGTATCATCTTCATTGACGAACTGGATGCCCTGGGAAAGGCCCGGGGAGTAAACCCCATGGGCCGACACGACGAACAGGAACAGACGCTCAATCAACTCCTGGCAGAGATGGATGGGTTCGATCCCAATACAGGGGTGATCATCATGGCCGCTACCAACCGGCCTGAAATTCTCGACCCTGCCCTTCTCAGACCCGGGAGATTCGACCGGCATGTGTTGGTGGACCGACCCGATATCAACGGCCGTGAGGAAATCCTGAAGATCCACACCCGGAATATCAAGCTCTCTCCAGAGGTGGACATCAGGGTGATCGCCTCCAGAACTCCTGGATTTGTGGGTGCGGATCTTGCCAATATCGTCAATGAAGCTGCTCTGCTCGCCGCACGAAAAAATAAAGACTCGGTGGAAATGACGGACATCGAAGAGGCGATCGACCGGGTAGTGGCAGGATTAGAGAAGAAGAACAGGTTGATGTCAAAGAAGGAAAAGGAGATCGTCGCCTTTCATGAATCCGGCCATGCCATTGTGGCTTCCCTGTTGCCGAACGCCGATACTGTCCGTCGAATCTCCATCATCCCGAGGGGGATTTCTGCGTTGGGCTATACGCTTCAGCTACCCACGGAGGACCGATACCTGATGACCAAAACAGAACTCCTGGACCGTATGGCAATCCTGTTGGGGGGAAGGGTTGCCGAAGAGATTATCTTCGCGGAGATCTCCACCGGTGCCCATAACGATCTCCAGCGGGCTACCGACATTGCTACCAGCATGGTAAAAGAATTTGGGATGAGTGAAACATTGGGCTATGTCACTTTCGAGAAGGAAAAGAAGCCTCTCTTCCTTCCCTCCTCCCTATTCCCTTCAAGAGAATACAGTGAGGACACAGCTAAAAAGATTGACGAAGAAGTGAAGAAAATTGTGGACGAAACCTATCACAAGGCAAAAGAAATTCTTACGGCCAAGAAGGATGAACTGAGTGAGCTTGCCCGTCTCTTACTGGAAAAGGAGGTGGTGGAGGAAGCGGATCTGAAGAAAATTCTCCAATTGCCGGCATGAAGAGATTGATAAAAAATATTTTCAGACATCTTCGAACGAAGATCTTTGCGGGAATTCTGGTCATCCTTCCCCTCGGGATCACCTTCCTCGTCCTGAATTTTGTCTTCAACACGCTGGATAATATCCTCGGCCCACTGATGCCCAAGGTGTCTGTCACTCTCTTTCATCGGGTATTCCATCCACCTGGGTTGGGGATCATTGGATTTTTCCTCCTGCTCTATTTGATCGGTGTGATCGCCACCAATGTCTTGGGTCGTAAACTCGTTAGTTGGGGAGACCGGGTCTTCACCACGATCCCGATTGTAAAGAATGTCTATCTCTCTTCAAAACAACTGACCGATGCCTTTTCCGCCTCGCGAAAAGGCTCCTTCCGCCAAGCCGTCTTCGTCGAATTTCCACAGGAAGGGAATTTCGTCCTCGGCTTTGTGACGAATGAATTGACCGATCTCGAGGATCAAACGAAGGTCACCGTCTTTATTCCCACAGCGTTTGTCCCGCCGCAAGGGTTTCTCCTTTTTCTCCCTAAAGAGAAGATACTCCCTTCCTATTTGACTATTGAAGAGGCGATCAAAGCCATTATGTCCGTTGGGATTGTCACTCCTCAAACCCTTTCCGTCCCATCATCTGTTACGAAATCTGAAAAGGAATCGATTGAAAATTTGAAAGGGATGAACCATTTTAATTCAAAAATCGAAGGAGGCCCTTAACCATGGATGCCATTACACTTCTTATCGCAGTGGTCGCACTCGTCATCTCCATCCTCGCTTACCAGCGCACGGGGGGAACGGCAGAGCTGAAACGCCAGATCGAATCCAAGGCTGCTTCTCCTGACCTAAAGAAGCAGGTGGATGCATTGGTGGCGATGACCGACACCCTAAGAGAAAAGACGGCCGATGCCCTCGATCGCCTGGAGAAGGTCATCCGGAAAACGGAAAAAGGCGAATAAGCTTAAAACCAGGTTAGCCATTTCTTGAAATGGCTAACCTTCCCTGTCTGCCGACAGGCAGGAATGCAAAATGCAAATTTTAGATTGCAAATTGCAAAATCTTTCAGGTTCCCCTATTCTTACCTGCCGCAGGCAGGCAAATTTACATTTTTCATTTTGCAATTTACAATTTTCAATGGTGTTTATAAGCCTCCATGGCCGAAACATTTAAACACTTCATCACTTGGTTCACCACCTCCGGTATCAAGGTTGTCGGAATTCTGATCGGTTACATCATCCTTTCCCAGATGTCCCGATGGATTGTGAGATGGTTGGAGAAATTTGTTCCGGAGAAGGACGCCCTCCAAGCGGCAGAGGCGAAGAAAAGGGCCCATACCTTAGGGAACATCCTTCGCCATGCCCTTCTCATTGTGATGTTCTTCATCGCCATCTTAATGATTCTGGGGGAACTGGGGATACAGCTCGGTCCCTTATTGGCCACCGCAGGCATCGGGGCCTTAGCCATCGGTTTCGGGGCTCAGAGTTTAGTCAAAGATGTGATCAGTGGATTCTTTATCATCCTTGAGAACCAGTATCGGATTGGCGATGTGATCGAGGTGGCAGGGGTATCCGGTCTGGTCGAATCGCTGAGTCTGAGAAAAACGGTTCTGAGGGATTTAGAAGGAAGGGTCCACACCATTCCCAACGGTGAGATTAAGATTGTCAGCAATCTCTCCAAAGAGTGGGCAAGATCGGTATTGGATATTGGCATCTCGTATCGTGAAGATATTGACCAGGTGATCGACCTCCTTTATCAGATCGGGAAAGAATTGGAGGCAGAAGAACCTTATAAGAGTGCCATCCTTGAATCCTTACAAATCCTGGGGGTGGAACGGTTTGGCGAATCTCAACTGGTCATACGGGTAGTGGTAAAAACCGTCCCGCTCAAACAGTGGGAGGTGGGAAGGGAGATGCGCAGAAGGATCAAAAAACGATTTGATGAAAAAGGGATTGAAATACCCTTCCCCCACCGAGTTCTGATCTGGGGAGAACCCAAAAAACAGAGTTAAGAGTGAAGAGTTTTGAGTTTTGAGTTTCAATATTACAATTCTTAATTCATAACTCAAAATTCATAATTCATGATGATGGATAACCCTCTAAAAATCCTTTTTGTGACACCTGAGGCTGTCCCTTTTGCTAAGACAGGAGGGTTGGCCGATGTGGCCGGCGCCCTTCCCAAATACCTCCATGCACTGGGATGTGAGGTAAGGTTGGTGATGCCCTACTACCGGATGGTGAAGGGAGCCGGACTTCCCCTCCAATATCTCGGTGAAGAAATTGAGGTCCCCATAGGGAATGAGATCCTCAAGGCGGATATTTATCAGGGTCAATTGAACCAGAATATCCCCGTTTATTTCATCGGCCGGGATGAGTTTTTTGACAGAGAATATCTCTACAGCACACCCAAAGGGGATTATTTCGACAATCTGGAACGTTTTATCTTCTTCTCAAAAGCAGTCCTCACCTACTGTCAGCTCATTGAATTTTCTCCCGACATCATTCACCACCATGAATGGCAGACCGGATTGATCCCAGCATACCTCAAATCGATTTACCGGAACGATCCCTTCTTCTCTCCTACCGGTGTGGTCTTCACCATTCATAATATTGCCTATCAGGGAATTTTTAAGAAAGAAAAATTCTGGCTGACCGGCCTCCCCATGGAGATGTACAATCCAGAAGGAATCGAATTCTGGGAAAGGATCAACCTCATGAAGGCGGGGATCGTTTACGCCGATGTGATCAACACGGTGAGCCAGAAGTATAGCGAAGAGATCCAGACCCCTGAATACGGATACGGGTTGGAAGGGATCCTGAGAAAAAGAAGAGGAGCCCTATACGGCATCCTCAACGGGGTGGACTACCAGGATTGGGACCCTTCTTATGATCCTCATCTGGTTGCCCACTACAATCTGGAAAACTTTTCGGCGAAGACAGAGTGTAAAAAGGATCTCCTGAAAGAATTCAACCTTCCCCCTTCTCTTGTGCATTCTCCTCTTTTAGGAATCATCTCCCGGTTGGCCGACCAGAAGGGTTTCGACCTTCTGACAGAAATTTTAGAGGAACTCTTTACCCTCGATATCGGGCTTGTCCTCTTAGGAACCGGTGAACAGAAATATCATGATCTCTTCGACCAAGTTGCCCGTAAATATCCTCAAAAGGTTGGAATTCGAATCGCTTATGATGATCGATTGGCTCATAAAATTGAAGCGGGATCCGATCTCTTCCTCATGCCTTCGAAATATGAGCCCTGTGGTCTGAACCAGATTTACAGTCTGAAATATGGGACGATCCCCGTGGTCCGTGCCACTGGGGGACTCGATGACACTATCGTCAATTACGACCCGGTCACAAGAAAAGGAAATGGTTTTAAATTCGTCCGTTATGATGCCAAGGAATTCCTGAGCCAGATCAAGGTGGCCCTCAGCTTTTATCATCAACCAGAGCACTGGAAACAACTCTTACGAAATGCCATGTCTGAAGATTTCTCTTGGGAAAGGTCGGCGGAGGCCTACCTTCAACTCTATCGGAAAACCTTGAAGAAGGGTCTCTGAAACCATTTTACATAATTGCCGGATAGCAAATCGGAACATTTAAGATATTGGAAGGTTTGAGGAGATAGATATGGAGACACGGAAATCACATATCCTGATTGGGGAGATACTGCTCCCTCTCCTCTTTTTGCTTCCAACCTCTCTTTATGCCAAAACTCCCCCTTTGAAAAATTTTGACCAACCCAGACTGGTTGAGACTGCGGAGTTGGTGGGCATTATGTATCATCCCTCTATTCGTATCGTTGACATGCGAACCTCGATCCTTGACTATCTCAAAGCCCATATCCCAAATGCCGTCTATCTCCACTTCGAAACCCTTCGGGTTCCCAGAAATGGCATTCCCGCCCAAGCACCGGATCGGATCTGCTTAGAAAAATTGTTAGGAGAATATCTAAGTGTCTCTAGGGACATGTGGGTGATCCTCTACTCAGAAAAATCGAATCCCAATGCAACTTTCCTCGCGTGGACCCTCGATTTTCTGGGTCACAAAAGAATGGGGATCTTGAACGGAGGTTGGGAAAAATGGGTTTCAGAGAGACTGCCAACCACCCAGGAGCATCCCTCCCTTCTTCCTAAAAAATTCTTCGGGAAAGTCATGCGTGAAAGTTTGGCTGAAAAGAAATGGGTTCGGGATCTACTTTCAGCAAAAAATGTAGTGATTGTTGACGCCAGAACGCCAAAACAGTATAGCGGTGAAGAGGGCGAAGAAATCCGAAGAGGTCATATCCCTGGGGCCAGGAATGTATTTTGGGAGACAACCTTGGAAGGGGATGAAGTAAGGATCTGGAAAAAGAAAGAGGATTTGGAAAAACTTTTTGCAGAATCTGGAGTTCTGAAGGATAAAGAGGTCATCGTCCACTGTCGCACTGGAAGGGAAGCCAGTCATATCTACTTCACCCTGAAATATGTTCTCGGGTTTCCAAGTGTTCATCTCTATCGGGGATCCTGGTTGGAGTGGTCTGCGGATAAGGGCCTTCCGATCAAAACAGGAATGGATCCCTAACCTTCTATTCATACGAAGACATTTGAATACCCCTCAAACAAATGGATGAACCATTATTGACGGGTAGATACCCCTGATGGTCCTCCCATCTCAAGGTTGAATCGTTCTGTTATAAAAAATCCCTTATTGATCCCAACGGATGAAGAATTGAAGCCTCCCCATGGAAAGCCATGAGGGATCCTCTATAATAATGGCGAAACTCTCCATAGCCATCCACCCTCCTTCTCCAAGACTACGGAGGGTCTCCTCGCCATTCATTCCTGCGGCAAGTCGCGGGGCATTCTGGCTTAGGAGAGTAACGATTCCATTTTTGGCATAATATTTGCTTATATTTGGGAAGAACCGCCTGATGAATTTGATGATACAGGCGGTTGGTTCAACCAATCGATCGGTCATTTGGTCAATCATTTTCAACCGGTTTACGGTTTTTAAACAAAGTAAACCCTGTTAGAAAGGGCAGGGTCAAAGCCTTGGCCTTTCTAACGGGATAAAAAGGAAGGATTGTGGGAGGAAAGAGAAGGATCCAAGACAAAATATGAGTTTGAACAGATCCTTACAAAATTGTAAGTGGATAAAGGAAGGACCAATAACTTTAAATAGGCAGATTTTTTGATTGAAACAAGATTTTTAAAAGAGCTTTATAAATTTTGACTTGACAAAGGCATTGAATTTATGCCATTTTTTTGTAACTTTTTTTATCTTTGAATTTTCTCCACCAATGCGTGGATGCTCCCGGAAGGAATTTTTATTATGTACAAGATTCTATCGGTGGGGATGATCTTGTTACTCTCCACGGCATGCTTCCCCCACCTCAGCTTCCTTCCTCAAAAAACCCACACTGACTTCCTCACGGCAATGGAGGGACAGCCCTCCCTCTTTACCCAGTCGGAACTGGGAAAATTTTCACCTCCTGAACCCATTCTCTCCCAAATCGAAATATCTACATTTTCCTCCAGTCCACTCATCAACGGACTATGGGTTAGAAGATTGGAACTTCCTATCAGCGATGAATCCAGCGACGATTTTAAACTGGAGATCCTCATTCCAAAT
>JBFMAE010000052.1:0-5659 GCA_040756085.1 Thermodesulfobacteriota bacterium
AAACAGTAGGAATAAATGGAAACCTGGAGTTCTAAAAGCAAAATGTCGTCTTTTACACAGAAGACGACATTTTCCTAAGAGCTACCCCGCACCCCGTAAAGCCCTGTTCTTTAAAAATGGAATTCAGCCCGCCCCGCTTCGCGAAGCGAGGCCGGGGGGTGCATCAAAATATCTACCCCGCACCTTTGATAAGGTGCGGGGTCTACCTCAAAGAAAGCCCCGTGTTTTAACACAGGGTGCAGGGTTTACTAATTCAGGGTTTGGTAGACTTCATTGGAGGTTTGTTTGACTCAGTAAGTTTTTGTTGAGCACCGTACTGCTACTCTTTAGAGGATGGGCTGCAAAGTAACCAACATTGCGAATTGTATCTATATTCTTGCACTATATATTTCCCAAAAACCAAGGTCGTGCAATTGCCACCAAAAGCAAAAGAGTTGGAGAGCACGACCCGAACTCTCATTTCACGAGATTTCCCTGGCACATAATCGAGATCACAATCCTCGTCTCCCTCCTGGTGATTCACGGTTGGGGGGATAAATTGATCAACAATGGAAAGAACTGATGCCACCGCTTCAATCGCCCCTGCAGAACCGAGGCAATGGCCCACCATCGATTTAATGGAACTCACCGGAATCGAGTAGGCCTTTTCTCCGAAGACCTTTTTAATGGAGAGCGTTTCGACCTTATCGTTGAGGGTGGTGCCGGTACCGTGAGCATTGATCGTATCGACCTCAAGAGGGGTAATATTCCCCTCTTCCATGGCCTCCTTCATGATTCGAGCCTCTGCCATTCCAGAGGGTTCGGGTGCGGTAATATGGTAAGCTTCGCCACCTATTCCATATCCCAGAAATTCTGCATAGATCCTTGCCTCTCTTTTCATCGCCTCTTCGAGACTCTCTAAGATTAAGATGGCCGCCCCTTCACCCAGGCACATTCCAGCCCTTCTTCGATCGAAAGGTTTACAGGGAGAAGGATCCATCGCCTTCAGGGAGTTGAATCCGCCAAAGGTGAGTTCGCTCAATGCATCGCTCCCTCCGCAAAGAACGGCTTTGGCCTGACCTGTCCTGATGAGATCAGCTCCATAACCGATGGAGGTGGCGGAGGAACTGCAGGCTGTGGTGATAGTGACCTTCGGACCTGAACATCCAACCCGTTCCGAAACCCGACTCGTTGTATAACTTGGAATGAAAGGAAGCAGGAGAGAAGGTCTGGACTTTCCTTTACGAAGAATTTCTTTGTGGTAGGCTTCTGCTTCGAACATCCCACCCGCACCTGCCCCCAGACAGATCCCCACTTCCTCTGAAGAATAGGAATGGGCCCCGGAAGCCTTGATCGCCTCCTCTGCAGCGATGAGTGCGAATTGGTCAGTTCGAGAAAGCCTCTTCAACTCTTTTCTCTCAAAAAATTCTTCTGGCCGATAATCCCTGATTTCCGCTCCAATCCTGGAAGGGTATTTTGTGGTATCAAAAAGAGTAACCTCTCCGATTCCCGTTCGACCCTCTTTCAAGGACCGACGAAATTCTTCTACATTCTTTCCCGTGGAGCAGAAAATACCCAAACCTGTGATAACTACTCGTCTCATCATAGTTTGTAAAAGGGTCCAAGGATTCGAGCCTCCCTGCCGCAGGTAAGGGTTCATGGGTTCAAGTGTTTAAAAATATCTACTTGAGCACTCGATCCCTTGGCCCCTTGAACCCTGTTATTTATATGATTCCTCCATCCACAATAATCGTTTGGCCAGTGACGTAGTTCGAATGTTCCGATGCGAGAAAGAGGACGACCTTGGCCACCTCTTCCGGCTTTCCCATCCTTCCCAGGCTGGACGATTTGAGGATCGCCTCAACTTTCTCTTTGGGCATCTTCGACACCACTTCAGATTCGATCAGACCTGGAGCCACGGCATTCACATGGATGTTGAAAGGTCCCAGTTCTCGAGCAAGGGATTTTGTGAAGCTGATCACCCCTCCTTTGGTTGCCGCATAATTGGTCTGACCAGAGGTCCCCAGAATCCCGCTGATCGAAGAAATATTGATGATCTTCCCCTTTCTCTGGGGGATCATCTTTCGAATCACTATCTTACAACAATAAAAGAGACTGGTGAGGTTCGCTTTGAGGAGGGAATCCCAATCCTCATCACTCATCAACATGAGGAAGTTATCCCGGATGAGGCCTACATTATTCACCAAGATATCAATTTTTCCATATTGAGCAAAGGTCTCTTCTATCATCTCTTTAACCTGATCAAATTGTGTGACATCAGCCTTAAACAAACCAATGTTCAACCGTTTTGATTTGGCCTCGCTCATCAGATCTTCTGCAGCATCCACATCCTTTGAGAAATTGGCTACGACCTTTGCTCCCTCCTCTGTGAAGAGGAGAGAGATGGCCTTCCCGATCCCCCTCGTTCCACCTGTGACAATGGCCACCTGATCCTTTAAAATCATGTTGAAGTCCTACGAATAATTAACAAATCCGAAATTCGAATATCGAAATCCCTGCCTGCGGCAGGCAGGCGAAACAAATTCGAATTTTCAAATTCAAATTTCTTAAACTTTTTTTGTTTTGAACATTTAAAATTTGGTCATTTGAGATTGTTTCGAATTTCGAATTTCGTGCTTCGAATTTATTCTTTCAGGGGTTTCACTCTCGGTCTCTTCATCCTTCCCACCAGTTCCCACAAAGGCCCTCGAATTCGAAATCTCCTTATTTGCTCAATCAGATTCTGCGTGATGTTAATCTCCAGGCCAGGAACAATCCATCGCTTCCTCTCCATCGCCTTCTCACGGATGATGTCTTCTAATCTCCCTCTTAATTCCGGGGAGACATAAAAATGAGGATAAATGAGATTGGTGTTCTTATGAATCACCCCTTGAGAAAGGGAAATTTGTTCCATTTCGGTCTCTGGATAGATTCGAATCCCCAGCATGGCGATGATGGCAGTGGGGTCGAGTTGGTCCATCAATTGGAAAGTCTCTTCAATCGTCTCTTCTTCTTCTCCAGGACCGCCGAAGAGGAGATAGTGACAGTGGTTGACATGGAGTGCTGAACAGAGATGGGAGGCCTGAATGACATCCTCTGCAGCAAATGACTTCTTATAATTCCTGAGCATCCGGGAAGACCCTGAATCGGTTCCAAATTCGATCCCGACACATCCCGCCTCTTTTATCCATTTTAAAAGATCTTCAGTTAAAAAACCTGGATTGACAAAGGCACTCCATTTGATATCGAGCTTACTCCGAACCATCTCACGACACAGGGCTTCTGCATATGAAGGAGGATAATTGAAGATGTCGTCAACAAAATAGATATAATCCACTTCCTCCTCCTGAACGAGGTATCGGAGCTCCTTCACTACCTCTTCGGTCTTTCGCAGCCTGACCTCTTTACCTTCCAATAACGGATAGGTGCAATAGATACAGGAGAAGGGGCAACCCCGTTTCGTCTGGATATTTCCCATCCCTCCCTCTTCCAAATAACGTCGGGTTTGGAAGAGAGTCCGTTCAGGGGTTGAAATGGGAAAGACTCTTGCCCCTTTTATAAAATGAGGGAAAGGCTCGCCTTTAATGAGGAGATAAGGGGATGGGGAGATAGGATCATCTCTTTCGAGACCTCTCACCAATTGCAGGAAGACCTCTTCACCCTCTCCAATAATTCCAAAATCGATATTTAAACATTGAAGGAGCGCTTGGGGGGCTAAAGAAAATCCTGAGCCTCCGATCACCAGTTTCGATCGGGAATATTGACGGCAAACCTGAACGACCTCCTCCACTTCTTTGAGATAGGAAATGGATGTCGGATAGGTCAGATTATCCAGGTTCCTCAAGGAGATGCCGATCAATTCGGGTTCAAACCATTGAAGAACATCTTTTAGGTCGCGCGGGACATCCTGAGAAAAACAGAGGTCCATCACCTCGATCAGGTGCCCCTCCTCTCTCAATGCCTTGGCGATGTAGGCCAAACCCAGAGGAAAGACAGGATAGGGCATCCTTTCACGATTGACGGAGATGAGGAGGATCTTCATAGGAGATTCAAGCTCTACATTCCTGAAATCACCAATCACCAATAACCAAACACCAAATAAGCTCCAATAACCAATTAACAAACAATTTAGTCATGTTAGTCATGGCCAATTTGCCACCCACGAACTATCAAAATCGTATTAATAAACCCTGATGTTGCAAAAAATTAAATAATCCAGCAAACAGTGATGCTGGAAAAGCTTTTTGGTTATTGGAATTTGGTTATTGGTGTTTTGACGATTTCTTCTTTCTTAATCCTTCGGATCACTTCCATCTGGGCACTACGGAGTATGAAATTTGACATCAAGAAGTAGAGAAAGTGATTTTTGGGTCCCCAGAGAAGACGTTTCAAGATCGATCGGGGAGCACAGGTATATTTCTGTGCCCAGAGGTATCCGTCTTGGAGTTCCTGAACCGTCATCCTTTCCGGTTTGAAGACGACATGACTCATATCATAATGGGACCAGTCATGGTCGAAGATTCTTCCCTCCTCCTCCAGTCTTTTTCGTAGAGGAGTTCCTGGAAAGGGTGTAAGAATCGAAAACGTGGGAAGTTCGATATTGTTCCGCTGCACAAATTCAACTGTCTTTTTAAAGACGGTCGGGTCATCTCCATCGAAACCAAAGATGAAGGATCCATGGATACCGATTCGACGATCCTGGATGGTTCTGATCAAATCAGATAATTCTTTTGTATCCACAAATCGTTTCGAAACGCCATCTAAGTTCTCCTGAAGAAGGGACTCAAAACCGATAAAGAGAGAGATGCAACCGCTCTCTTGAGCCTTCCGGAGAAGGTCATCATGTCTTGCGATCTGGACAGTAGTAAACCCCATCCACCTCACCTGATGGCGTTTGAAGATTTCGAAGAGGCCAAGGGCATGATCCTTTTTCGCTGTCACATTGTCATCGGCGAGAAAGAGATATTCCCCTTTCTTCTTGATGATAGAGGAGAGTTCCCGATCTACCTCCTCGAGAGGGCGTGTTCGATAACGATTTCCATTGATTGTAGGAACGGAGCAAAATTCACAATGATTGGGACAGCCTCGGGTCGTTTCGATCGCCTTAAAAAGGGTGCTGTAATGTTTGCTCAAAAGATCCCGTCTTGGAAAGGGCATTCCCTTCAATTCTGACCACTCCCGATTTTTATAAAAAGATTTGAGCTCTCCTGCTTCGAAGTCCTTTAGAACTTTATCGAGCATCCCTTCGGCTTCTCCAATAAAAACGGAGTCTGCATGTTCTTTTGCTTCATCAGGCAAGAGACTTGGGTGGATCCCTCCTAAGATCACCTTCACTCCTCTCCCTCGGAATCGATTGGCAATGGCATAGGCCCTTTTGACAACACAGGTGAGGCCGGTGATTCCAACCAAATCAACATCGGCATCAAAATCGATCTCTTCAATCGCCTCATTGATGATCTTAATTTCATATTCTTTCGGGAAGAGAGAGGCAAGGAGGGTAAGACCCAGCATGGGAAAAGGGTGGAGCGTATCATTGGAAAATTTGATCCCTTTCTCTCTGGGGAAGATGAGAAGAACCTTCTTCGACCTTTGAGTTCGGAGTTCGGAGTTCGCAGTTCGGAGTGAGGATCCTAAACTTCTGGCTATTTCCTTCTTCATATCATCTTCTGCATTGCTGCTT
>JBFMAE010000053.1:0-8374 GCA_040756085.1 Thermodesulfobacteriota bacterium
AAGCCCCGTGCCCAATTGGGTGCAGGGAGGGCATTAGTTGCAAAGCCTTTTTGGTTCTGATTTGTCCGGGTCAGAGGCTTCCCCCTCCCACGACGACCAATCCAAAGGTGATCAGGGCGGTTTCAAAAATCCTTTATGAATCCGGTGCCAAGCAGGTCCTTGTCGGGGACATGTCTGCTTTCTTCAAGCTTCCCACCCGGAAGAATATGGAAATCACCTTTATAAAGATGATGGCGGAAGAAGTTCAAGCCGAACTGGTTCCTTTTGACGAGGGGGGATGGATTTCCATTGGCATCCCCCAGGGTCAATTCCTCAAGAAGGTTTATGTGACAGAAACTCTCATGCAAGTTGACCGGATCATCAATCTTCCCGTGATCAAAACCCATCAATCAGCCACTTACAGCATTGCCTTAAAGAACTTTGTGGGAGCGACCCATTTCAGGCATAGACCCTTTCTGGTCAATCGGACTCACTGGAAGGAAGTGATTGCTGAACTGAACCTGGCCTATACACCAGATCTTCATATCGTGGATGGGACGAGGTTGATGGTAGAGGGAGGACCCTGGAAAGGCAGGGGGATTGATGCCAATCTGATCATAGCCACTGGGGATCGTATTGCCGCAGATGTCGTTGGGTTAGGTGTATTAAAGCACTATTCTCAGCTTCCACAGATCAAAGAGTTTGATGTCTGGGGACAGAGGCAGGTGAAGCGGGCGATCGAATTGGGGTTAGGAGTAAAGAGGGGGGATGAAATTGAATTGCTGGAGATGGATCTTGAGCCGGTTATTCCTGGTTTTAAAGATGTGTCGAAAACGGTCAGAAGGGCTGTTTGGGGAAAAGAAATGGATTAAAAAGCAGTTATAAGTTCAGAGTTCGGAGTTATGAGTTAAAGAGAGATGAGTTAAGAACTAAGGGCTATTCGCTATCAGCCATAAGCTATAAGTTCAAGGAGACGATGGGCAAGAAACGAATAAGAAGAGAGAGGAGAAAAGGTCGAAAGGAGAGGCAGCCGGTGCTTTCGGCAGAACAGGTCCTCCAATTGATGGAGGAAGAGGATCGGCCCCTTCTCCCCAGGGAGATCTTCCGTCGTTTGGTTCTAACTAAGGAGGGAAGACGGAGAGTAAAAGAATTATTGAGGGATCTATCGGAAGAAGGGAAGATTGTCAGGATTCGGGGAAACCGCTACGGTCTTCTCACAAAGATGAATCTGGTGGTCGGAAAAGTCAGGTGCCACCCGGATGGATATGGGTTTGTCATTCCGGAAAAAGAAGGAGAGGATGACGTTTTTATCAATCCCAGGAATCTCGGGGAAGCGATGCATGGGGATCGGGTCGTCGCCAGAGTAGAGTCGATTCGGAAGAAAGGAAAGGAAGGAAAAATCATCCGGATTCTGGAAAGGAGTTTACACAAGGTCGTGGGTAAATTTATGAAGGCGAAGAATTATTCCTATCTGATTCCAGAGGACGAACGACTGCTTCAAGAAGTCTATATCCCTGAAGGGGAGACGAAGAGGGCCCGGCCCAACCAGATCATAGTGGCTGAGATCACCCGATATCCAACCGATAGGACAAGACCCGAGGGCAAGGTTACTCACATTCTGGGATACCCTGACGATCCGGATGTGGAGCCACAGATCATCCTTCATAAATATGACCTTCCCCATCGATTTTCATCGCCCGCCTCGAAAGAGGCGCAGAGCCTTCCTCTTACCCCATCTCCACATGAATACAGAGATCGAGTCGATTTAAGGGAGATTCCCACTTTCACCATCGATGGGGAGAAGGCAAGAGACTTCGACGACGCAGTCTCTATTGAAGAGGAGAGGGATGGAGGGATAAAGCTCTATGTTTCGATCTCCGATGTCAGCTACTATGTCAAAGAGGGGACCGCTCTGGATGAAGAGGCTTATCTTAGAGGGACGAGCGTCTATTTTCCAGATCGTGCCATTCCTATGTTTCCATCAGAACTCTCCAACGAGATCTGCTGTCTCCATCCCCGGGTGGACCGGCTCACCCTAACTGTTGAACTGAAATATGATGCCAATGGTGAGAGAAGAGGAGTCCGATTCTACCCGAGCGTGATCCATAGCCATGAAAGGCTGACCTACACCATTGTGAAAGGAATATTGTTAGATGAGGATGTTGAGTTGAAGAGAAGGTACAGACCTATCCTCCCATTTTTGGAGTTGATGTCCGGTCTCTCTCAAAGGCTCCGGCAGAGAAGGATAGAGAGAGGCACCCTTGATTTTGATCTTCCGGAACCAGAAGTTATCCTCAATCTTCAAGGAGAAACCGAAGACATCATTCGGACAGAGAGAAACCTGGCTCATCAGATCATTGAAGAATTTATGATCGCAGCCAATGAGGCCGTCGCTCATTTCATAGAGGAAAGTGGACTCCCTTTCATCTACCGAATCCATGAACCTCCAAAACATGAGACCATGGATGAGTTTCGTAGATTTATTTCTCATTTAGGGTATAAAATGCGGAAGGATTCTGATCATTCTCCCCGAGAACTCCAGAAAGTTCTTTTAGAGGTAAAGGGAAGGCCTGAGGAGAGGGTAGTCAACAATATCCTTCTCCGATCGATGAAATGGGCAAAATATTCAGCAACGAACCTGGGCCACTTCGGCTTGGCCTCGGATTCCTATACCCATTTTACCTCCCCTATTCGAAGGTATCCTGATCTAATCGTGCACCGCCTTTTGAAGAAGGTCTTACTTAAAAGGGAAGGGAAGATGTCCGAAGAGGAATTGGCAAGCAAGGCAGACCACCTCTCCCAGAGGGAAAGGGTGGCCATGGAGGCTGAAAGGGAGATTTTGGATAGATACAGGGTTCGTTTTATGAAGGATAAGATCGGTGAGGAATTTGAAGGGGTCATCAGTGGTGTGACCGCCTTTGGTTTCTTCGTGGAACTAAAAGATATCTTTGTAGAAGGGCTGGTTAGGGTGACAAGCCTCCATGATGATTATTATCAATATCACGAAAAACGATACTGCCTCGTGGGTGAAAGAACCCATAAAACTTTCAGGATCGGCGATGGGGTCAAGGTGAGAGTGGACCGGGTGGATATAGAGAAAAGACACATCGATTTTGGACTGATCGAAAAGATAGACAGGGAGATGAGGAGATAGGGTGATCGGGTGAAAAGAAAGATAAGAAAATGTGGCTCTTGGAAGATGGGTTGATTTGGTGGCACGGTGATGAAACGGACTCCTTACCAAAAGGAAGATGAAAGAGTTTGACAAAAAACTCCGGGATGATAAAATTCCTTTCAGGATCAGGAGAAACAGTATGAATAGGATAAAGGAGCAGATCAGCGATGTTGCCTTTCGGTATGGTCTCCAGATTATTTATGCTTTTGGAAGCAGGGCGAAAGAAGCTTTAGACTTGGTCGAGGGGAGAATCGAGCATTTTTCCTCTACACCGTCCGATTTGGATATAGGGGTGAAACCCGAGAAAACCCTCACGTTGGAAGAAAAGGTTAAAATTGCCATTTTTTTTGAGGACCTCTTTGATGTCTCCCGAGTTGATTTAATTGTTCTTCCAGAGGCCCCCGTTTTCTTGGCTCTTGAAATTGTAACAGGAGAAATCCTTTATATGCAGGATTCCACCTATGAAGCTGAGTATCAGCTCTACATCATGCGAATGGCAGCGGATCTCTTTCCCTATGAGCAGATGAAGCAAAGAATGATCATGGGAGTCGATGAGAAAAATGACGGGTTACCGGAACCAAATGGTTCACTTTTACCATGAGATCACCCCTGAAGAACTTCACGAAACCTGCCTTGACCACCTTAATGAGATCAAATTCCTCTCCGATAAACTGGTGAAATGGACAAAGGAACATCAGAACAGTGCCACAGATTAAAACAAGGACACAAAGACTTTCCCTATTTTAGAATTCGCTTCTAAATTGGTAAATGATATTCGAGATAAAATTGATTTCTTTCTGGAAGAGTGATTTAAAATTTTATTTCCGAATACTACATTTCAAATAGAAATCAATAGAAGACCTAAGCAAATCACAAACAAACGATAATTTTCAAGAAGACATTTGTTTAAAAGGCGAATTGGCGGTGATTACCAATTCGCCTTTTTTGATTACTTTATGATTTTTATAGTTAGAGTGTTTAAAGGGTTTGTGGACTTTTCTTCTTTCTTAAATTTATCTAAGACTGAAGGCACAAGAAGCAAAGAAGTAATCCTAACGTCCGAGCATACTAAGAAAGTTGAATCAACCAACAGAGACCTAATCATAGGGGAATGTTATTTTTCGAGTACCACATTTTTCATTTCTTGAAATTTTTTCAAATTCTGAACTATATCACCGCCGAGCCATAGGCGATTCGAATTCGCAATAAACTTTGCCTTCGGCCACGGTGACGTGGGCCTTGAACCACCCCAGTGTGGCGGGGGGTTCTATTACATGAGGAGTGCCCTTCTCCAGCGCCTGCAGCCGATTCCGGGCTTCGCCCAAACCAACCTGATCCTCCATCAAGCGTAGCCAGGTTAACGATTCGCGGAGGTGTTCTTTGGCGAGGTCTATTTTTTTATCCTGAGCATAGAGGTAGCTCAAAGCGATCAGGCCATGAGCAATGCCGGGGCCGTACCCAATCTCTCTACTGATGCTCAAGGCTTGGTTCATATGGTCGAGGGCCTGGTTTGTCGCCCCAGCCTCCCACTGCAAACTGGCCATGGAATGGTGCACTCTTGAGGTCATCAATCGGTCACCGGAGGCCCGCAAGTGAGCCAAAGCTTGCTGATAACGGTCTTGGGCTTGATCATGCTGGCCTAATTGACGCAAAGCATGGGCCATACCGTATAGCGTCAAACCCTGTGCGGGCCGATTCTGCTGCGCCCAATGCAAACTTAGAGCCTGTTCATACCATTCCAGGGCTTGTTTAGGACTTCCCAAGCCTCGGTAAATTTCCGCTAGGTTATGGAGAGCAGTTGCTTCCCCAGCGACATTACCCAGTTGTCGGTGCATTTGCAAAGCAGCACGACTGTACTGCAGAGCGACGCTATAATCGCTTGCAGACCAGTGCAAGAAGCCGAGTTCTCGTAAGGCTTGCGCCTCTCCGGCTTTATCACCAGCGCTACGATAGAGGTCTAAGGCCCGCTCACCTGCTTTATGGGCTGCATCATACTGACCAGTGTAGGTGAACAACCCAGCCTGACGCACGCAGGCAACAGCCAGTCGCTTAATATCAGCAAGACTTTCAGCCAATTCGAGCAGTGCGGTGATGTCTTCTGCTTGCTCAACACGCCGGGCTTGCCGATCTAACACTGCTTCCCGTGCTAAAAGCAAATCGAACCGGCCAGGCAGATCACCGAATAGGTGGGTACGATGCAGGGTCAAGGCCCGGGTGTAAAGGTCTGTCGCGTGATGGTAAGCGAAGAGGGCTTCAGCCTGCTGAGCAGCTTGGATCAGATATGAAATCGCCAGGACGTCATCGGCCAGTTCATAATGGTAAGCGATTTCTTCAGTTACAGGCCCAGGTCGCGCCCGATGAAGAGCCAGCAGTGCCCGGGCCGCTCGCCTGTGTAGGGTCTGCCGCTGAACGGCCTTAAGTCCATCGTAGATCGCCCGGCGAAAGTAGTTATGGTGAAAGTCAAGGACTTGTTGAGGTAACCTTTCATCCTTTTCAGCTAAGAAAGCCCGATCGAGCAATTGTTCGACGATACCCAGTACTTGCAGCTCGGGCAATCCGCTTACCCGCCGAGCCAGGTGTAGACCAAATGGACGGCCGATGACGGCTGCGGCGGCTAGCACCCGGCGATGTTCTTCTCCAAGAGTCGATAAGCGAGCTTGTATGAGATCTTGCACCCGGGCTGGTACAGGCCAAACCCCTTCATCCGGTCCCACCAGGCGGCCATTCGGTTCCCGCCGCAGTTTACCCGATGCAAAAAGTGTACGCAAGGTCTCAACCAGAAAAAATGGATTACCTTCGCTGTGCTGGTACAGCCGGTCAGGCAAGTCCCGCGGTAATTCAGTCCCCAAATGGGTCAGCAAGCGGGAGACCGTTTCCAAGTCCAGTGAAGGCAGCTTTAGTAATGATGACAGACCTGTATCGCCAGTCGAGCTCGACAAATGTTCGAGGGAAGAATGATCGACCGCCATCTCTGGGCGATAGGCGCCAATAATGAGTAGAGGAGATTCTGCCAAATGGCGGATGACATAGTGAAGCAGTTCTAAGGAAGACTCATCAACCCAATGCAGGTCGTCGAAAAAGAGGATCAGACAACAGGATTTGGCCAAATAGGCCAAGCTCTGAACAATGCCTTGGAACAACCGAAGTTGGCTCTCGGTTATCGATACACCCTCAATATTCCTGGCCAGAGGGGCCAAGTCCGGCGTCAAGCGAGCAAGTTGTTGGAGCCAGACATCCGGCAGACCGGCGAGGCGGGACTTCCAGTCGGCCGTAGCCAGAGTGTTTAGGGCATCTGCCCACATCGTATAGGGAGTGCGGGCTTCTGGTTCGTAACATCGTCCAGTCAGCCAGTAGATGGGCAGCGCCGATTCAACTGCTCCTGTTAGGCTGCGACGCTTAAACTCCTCCACCAGCCGGGTCTTTCCAATTCCAGCCTCGCCGCTGATCAATATCAGGCCTCCATGGCCCGCCATTGCTTGATTCAACCAAGTCTGGAGCACTGCTAACTCCCGTTCACGGCCCAGAAATGGGAAGGTCGGCAGTTGGTCTGCTGGCTGTAATGAAGGCAACGACTCAAAAGAAATGGTAGGGCTGATTGTAACAGCGATAAGTTTGCGGTAGACAGCTTGAGTTTCTGCTGCCGGTTCTACCCCTAGTTCGCGGGCTAGAATCTCGCAACAATGCCGATATTGACGGCGGACACTATCTCGGTCTCCCAGGACAGCGTGGATCTTCATCAGGCAGCGGTGTGCCCATTCGTGCAGCGGATCCATAGCCACCAGCCTCCGGGCAAAGGTCAAAGACTCTTTGTATTCATTGTGACGTATGAGCACATCGATCAGTCTCTGGAGCAAACCCAAAGCTTGCTGTTCTAAAGCATCACGGCGGAAAAAGAGCCACTCCTCGAAATCGGAGCAGTCGGTTAACTCTATACCTTCCAACAGCAAACCTTTGTAGAGTTGGACAGCCTGGCGAAGAATTTTCAAATCTTGTGGATCGGCTGTGGCCAGATTCAGAAACTCCAGCGCATCGACATGGAACTTTGAGTGAGGCCGAAAGGAAGCCGCTCCTTCGGCCAGAACCAGACATTCTTCAGTCAGATCGCCCAGCGTTCGGCGCAGCGAATAGAGAGCTTGGCGGAGGCTATGGCGGGCCCGGTTTTCAGGGCTTTCTCCCCATAGCAGTCCGGCCAGCTTTTCCCGGCTATGAGATGAGTGAGCTTCAAGGACTAAGTAGGTCAGGAGAGCCAGAGTTTTGGCCGAATGCAACCTAACTAAGCGACGGCCGATGATAAGGAAAGGTGGTCCCAAGAGATGAAGTTCGGCATTCACCATGATCTCCCCGTTTTCTTACAACAACCCGTGACGCTTTCGTGACGCTTATGAAGTAATATAAAAATAACTATATCATATAGTGGATATTTATTGAAACTTTGTACTCTTTAAACTCCAAAATTCTTTATAGATAAGATAATATAATATTTTGATTTTCAGATAGAAGGATAGAAGAAAAACAAATAAATTAGATTATCGGTGTTCTTTCCACCTGTGAGTTATTTTAAACTACTTGACGATTCAAGGGGTAACTTTGAGCTAAGGCAAGCTTTGTGAGACAATAGATAAAAATGGTTAAGGAAAGGAGGGCCTATGACAACACAACTAGCGACTGCTTCGGTTACTTCACGCTTGTCCGGCCTACCCGGTCGGGCCATAGTTACAGCGCGAGGCCATCATTTTGTTGTAGATTCGCCACCACCCCTAGGCGGTCCCAATGAGGAGATCAACCCCATTGACGTCCTGCTATCAGCCTTGGCGACCTGCGGAACCTTCGTATGCGAGACGGCTGCACAAGAGATGAACATTCCTTTGCACACAATCGCCCTCACTGCAGCTGGGGACTTCGATCCGCGGGGTATCTGCGGTGAGCCGGTAGATTCAAAGATGCAAGCCTTTCGAGTCCGGCTAATACTGACCGGGCCAACCAAGGCGCAGGCAGAAGCTCTGGCTGAAGCTTTTCGGAAGCGCTGTCCAGTTTACACAACCCTATCGCTGGCCGCCCCGATCGATTTTGAGATCGCGGTGGAAAATCACCATCGAATAATTACAGAAAGGAGAAAAGTAATGAAACTCATACGCTGTCGTGACGCCGGTTTTGATTGTAACCACGAGGTTCGGGCCGAAAGCGAGGAAGATTTACTGCAACAAGTGGCCCAACACGCCC
>JBFMAE010000054.1:0-4067 GCA_040756085.1 Thermodesulfobacteriota bacterium
ACCGCCCAGATTGAGATCGATCCAGATGGTGAGGTCCGACTGTTTACAGGTGTGGCGGATATTGGCCAGGGTTCTGATACGGTCCTTCTTCAAATCGCTTCCGAGTCATTAGGGTTCCCTTTAAAGGAGATCCGTCTGATCCGGGCAGATACGGCTATAACCACTGATTCTGGCGCCACATCAGCGAGCCGACAGACCTATATCTCAGGAAATGCCATCCTTCAAGCGATCAAAAATTTGAAACAGGAAGCCATCAAGGAGGCGAGCCAGATTCTCGGTATAGATGAAAAAGACCTCTTTTTTGAAGATGGAGAGATCAAATCAAAGACATGTCTGACCATCTCCCTTCCCATCCAACAAGTAGCTAAAAGATGTGGAAGGGTTTTGAGAGGAGAGGGAAGCTTCGATCCGGAGACGACCCGGCTCGATCCGAAGACCGGTCAGGGTGTTCCTTATGCAACTTATGCATTTGCCACCCATTTAGCAGAGGTGGAGGTGGATACAGAGACCGGAAAGGTGAAAGTGAACAGAGTGGTTGTCAGCCATGATGTAGGGAAAGCCATCCATCCGAAGAATGTCGTCGGTCAAATTTTGGGCGGCGTTGGAATGGGCATAGGATTTGCTCTGATGGAAGAGTACATTCCCGGAGTGAAGACCTCTTTCGTCAATTACCTCATTCCAACATCCAAGGATATCCCAGAGGTGATCCCGATGATCGTTGAAGAACAGGAGCCCACAGGGCCTTTCGGAGCTAAGGGCGTGGGAGAGCCAGCCCTCGTCCCATCTGCTCCGGCAATTTTGAATGCGATTGCGGATGCCATCGGCCAGAGAATTTATTCTCTGCCTGCGAATTTAGAAAGGGTGTTAGAAGCAGTACAGAGAGGTATGGATATAAATTCCAAACATCAAGCACCAATAACCAAATAAATTCCAATTAACAATAACCGATATCCAAACTCAGATTTTTCGTTGTTGAGTTTTTGGTGATTGGAATTTGGTCATTCCTGCCTGCCGGCAGGCAGGGGTGATTATTTGGTTTTTGGAATTTGGGGATTGAAATTTAAACGGAGGTTCGAAATGGCTAAATTAATGATCGAGAATATCGGTACCTTGGTTTCAGGGAATATTTCTAATCCCATCTTGGAGGCGAATACCCTCTTTATAGAGGGAGGGGTGATTCAGGCCATTGGTAAGGAGAAGGACCTCGACATCAAAGGGGTAGATCATGTGATAGACATTCAGGGAATGACTGTTACCCCTGGGCTGATCGATTCTCATTGCCATCCTGTGCTTGGAGATTTTACCCCGAGGCAGAAGATGCTCGACTTCATAGAGTCCTCCCTTCATGGAGGGGTGACGACGATGATCTCAGCAGGAGAAGTCCATCTTCCTGGAAGGCCGAAGGATGTGGCTGGAACTAAGGCCCTGGCCATTCTCGCAGCCAAATCCTTTGCCAATGCAAGGCCTGCGGGTGTGAAGGTATTGGGTGGAAGCCTTATCCTTGAACCCGGTCTGCAGGAGAAGGATTTTGAGGAATTAGCCAGAGAAGGAGTTAGGGTCGTGGGAGAGATTGGCTTAGGGGGGGTGAAGACCCCAAAGGAGGCAGCCCCCATGGTCAAATGGGCAAAGAAATATGGGATGGTGGTGATGATGCATACCGGAGGGACTTCCATCCCTAGAAGCACCACGGTTCCTGCTGATGATGTGATCGCTGCCGATCCAGATATTGTCTCCCATATTAATGGAGGTCCCACAGCCATCTCGATTAATGAAGCAGAAAAATTGATTCGAAAAACTTCACTTGCTTTGGAGATTGTCCACTGTGGAAATCCAAAGATGATTGTGGACGTGATAAAGATTGTGAAAGAGGTGAAGGCCTTTCCCAGAGTCATCATTGGGAATGATGCTCCCTCTGGAACAGGAGTTATCCCTCTTGGTATTCTTAGGATGATTAACTTTTTAGCTTCGCTCTGCGATGTGAAAGCAGAAGAAGCCATTGCCATGGCCACCGGAAACACAGCAAGGGTTTACAAATTGAATAGGGGAGTCATTGAGATTGGAAAAGAAGCAGATCTGGTGATCATGGATGCACCCATGGGATCGGTTGGCAAAGATGCTCTTTCCGCGATTGAGGCAGGTGATGTCCCAGGGATTGCAGGAGTATTGATCGACGGCCAGATGAAAATTGGAGTGAGCCGGAATACACCACCACCCAACAGAAAAATAGTAACGAGTAAACCTTAAGAAAGGGTTCCAGGGGTCAAGGGTTCAAGTGATCAAATTTGAATAAACCCTTGAACCCATGAACCCTTGAATCCTCGAACCCTTATGAGGTTTTTATCATGATTGTTGATTGGGAAACCTGTATTGGATGCGGATTGTGCACAGAGACATGTCCTCTCGGGGCCATTTCTTTTATCGAGGAAAAGAAAAAAGCTATTATCTCTGAAATATGTGTCGATTGTAATGCCTGCACGAAGGTCTGCCCTAAGGATGCGATTCAATTAGAGAAAGAACCTAAGCAAGGAAGGCTCCCGTGTTCATCCTGTCCCATCTCATGTCTTATCCCTCCTGGAAAAACAGGAGCCTGTCAACGATTCGTAAATCGAGATGGAGAGCTCGTCCGCAACATCCCACTCCAGCGATATGAAGATGTTAAGGAGATCGTTGGCGGAGATTATGACGAAGTCACTCGAAGACCACTGATCACAGGCATTGGAGCTGGAACCACTTACCCTGATACCAAACCCGCTCCGTATATTGTCCAATCTCGGTTGAAAGGGATTGATGTGGTTACAGTCGTCACAGAGGCACCGCTGAGTTACAGTGGCATCAAGGTGAAAGTTGATACGGACCTACATATGGGCAACGAAGGTGCCCCTGTCTTGATAGGAAAAAAGAAGGTGGGACATCTCTGCACAGAGGAATATGGGTCTAAAATTCTTTCTCTGGGAGGAGTCAACCTCTTAACTGGAAAAGATGGTATCGCTGTAGCGAAACTTATTGTGGACATCGCTAACCGAAAAGAAGTCCATCTTAAAGTTGAAGATGGGGCTGATCTGGTTCTTGAGGTGGGCAAAGCCCCTATCATTGATGGTGAGACAGGGAGGAGGATGAGGGCGGGTTGCGGTAGTGCCTCCTTGGGTCTTTTTGGCAGATATTTTTTAGATGCTGCGGATGAAGTGATCGTCCTCGATGCACATCTCATCGGGCAGTTCACAGAGCATGCCGCAGGGAGAGAGATAGGTGCGAAATATAGCGGCATCCGTTTGAAGGCGAGGCGATCCACTCCCGGCCGATATTTTGGTGAACATGGTCGTGGGTGGGGAGGGACACCCATTGAAGATCCCATCGAGATTATCGAGGGATTCGACCCGAAGATTGCCAAACCAGGGATGACGATTTTGATTACCGAGACGACGGCTGAAAGGGCAGCCATGTTTCGCATGGGAAAGGATGGAACGTTTATTCCGATCGAATTGACCCCGAAGGCGAAAATGGCCATGGAGATGATCGCCTCCAACTGTCAGCCATCAAGGGTTTCCGCCGTTTTTATAGGTGGGTCCGGTGGAAGTGCAAGGGCAGGGGTGACAAAGATACCCATTAAGCTCAATCAAGCCATCCATCAGAACCGGGCAAAATTAACCGTGGGTGGAGCGCCGGCTTATATCCTCCCGGGAGGCGGGATCACTTTCTTGGTTGATGTTGAGAAGGTGATGGTCAGGGCCTTCACCTATGTTCCCACCCCTGCGACCGTCGCTCCCCTCGAATATACGATGAGATTGAAAGAGTATCTGGAGATAGGCGGCCATAAAGAGAATATCCGAAAATTAAAGGATGTCCTGAAGGAGACGCTGAGATAATAACCAATACTCAAGCACCAATCACCAAATAAATTCTAGCCAAAAATATTTGAAATTTTGGGGCATCCTTTAAGTCATTCCTGCGGAAGCAGAGATTTTAATGATGTAATTTATTTTACATTCAACTCCAGTTTTCGATTTCTACTTGAACCTGAAATCGAGTTTATAATCATAAAGCCAGGGGATCGTTGGTTTGATCCCTTC
>JBFMAE010000055.1:0-6859 GCA_040756085.1 Thermodesulfobacteriota bacterium
GATGACCTTCGAATCCTGCCCTCCGATTTCGATGATGGTTTTTGTCTCAGGGTAGAGGTCGATTACTGCAACCGAATGGGCAGTGATCTCATTCTTGATGAGGTCCGCCCCCACCAGGTAAGCCGCCAGATGCCGGGCGCTGCCTGTGGTGGCGACCCCATCGATGGAGACTTCTTTCCCCAGTTGAGTTAATACTTCCTCCATACCTTTCTGGATTGCCTCGAGGGGCCGGCCGCTATTCCGGAGATAGATCCTGGTGAGGACCTCATCTCTCTCATCCATCACCACGACCTTCGTGGTGATGGATCCAACATCAATCCCTAAATAGTTTCCCATAATGGTACAAGCAGCTTCTGGTTAAATAGTGACTAAAGTGAACTAAAGTTAAAAGTGAGCTAAAGTGAGTGAAGATTTAAAACTTTAGTCACTCGCAACTTTAGTCACTTGCAACTAAATATTCTCCGAACTCCGAACTCACTACTCCGAACTAATGTTTCCTCTCTTCCATCACATCCCGGAAGGCTTCCAGCCGGGTGGTCAATCCTTCCCTTCCCGTATGTTCGTCGAAGGAGAGAACGAGGAGAGGGATCGAGGTTTCTCCTCTGACCTTCAATCTCCTTTTGATGAATTCCTGAAGGAGGGCATCAATTCCGCATTTAAAAGAGGTGAGGAAGACCACTCCATCCACCCCCCCCGAAAGAAAGTGGAACAGGGACCCTACAATCTCCCTTCCCGATGACCAGTAAATCTCTTTGGAAAGGTCAAAAATCTGTCGTTCGATCTCCACTTCGGTGAGAAGATCGGAGGTGAGGATCTCCATGTCCAAACTTTTGGTCAAAGCGAGAATATCTTTGTTGATATCGCTGTCGAAGAGATTATAAGGATGGCCGATGAAGGCCACCCGCAATGAGTATTTTCTTCCAGAAGAGGGGGTGGGGATATCCATCTGAAAGAGCTGCCTCGACGGAAGTCGGTTGATCCGGTCCATCCACTCTTTTTGGAAGTGCGAGAAGAATTGCTGTGCTTTTAAAAAAGCCTGCTGGCTTTCCTTTTTGGAGGCCTCCAACTTCTCTCCAATCTTCAGAAAGGACTGGAGGAGAGAACTGCCTCGTTTTTGAAGATCGATCATCTCATCAATGACGGAGATCCCCCCTTCTGTGGCAAGACGGATGATATCCGGAGCTCCCCGGAATTTAGGACACATGATAGTGTTTCGATGGAGGCTGACCAGTCGGGGAATGAAAAGATGATCCACTTCGTCCTTCAAATGGACCGCATGGGTGACTAGGAGTTTCATCGGAAGACAACTATCTTCAAAATAAATAATCTTCCCCTTCTTTCCCAACCCGTTAGATACGATCACCCTCCAACCCAGTTCCTCAAAGAAGGGTTGCCAGAGAGGAAAGTAGCGATAAAACATCAAGGCTCTGGGGATGCCTATGCGACCTTTCTCTTCCATTGCAACATCTCGACAAAGGCTTCAAGGAGTGTCTGAATTCGGCCTTCGATCTCCTGCTCATCCAAGATGAGGGTGAGGATGGGGATGTCCCAATCCTTCCCCACCTTTGTTAGGACTCCAGAGGCAGTCGTCTCCGGCATACAGGCAAAGGGCATGAGATGGACCACCCCATCATATCCTTCCAGGGATCTCAGGATCGCTTCACCGATGGAGACATTACACTCTGCCCCCACATCGTAACCGAGGTAGGCCTTCGAGGCTTCGAAAAAACGGAGCCGCTCCGAAGCTCGATTTGCTTTGTTTCTCCGAAGGCTTCTCTTGATATGATTGGAAAACCACGAGGTGCGCGTCACCTCGGCTCCCAATTCCCCTAATTTCTGTTCCACTCCCCGGTTAATATGCGGGTCCATCACCGTATAGAGTTCGCCTACGATGGCAATCTTAAAGGGAACCCGGGAGGGGTCCTGTTCTGTTTCTTCGAGGAAGGTCTTTCCCCTTCGAAGCACTTCCCTGAGAGCACTTGGGATTTTGGCCTCCTCCACCCAGGAGAGGGTTTTTTTCAACCGCTTCTGGGTTTCACCTCTTTTAACTTCTCTTGGCCTCACCTTCATGGCCAGTCGTTCCAACGCTTCGCAGGCCATCATCTTCTTCCATCCCATCCAGAGTCCGTATGGAAAGAGGAGGATATTCTTCGCGGTCAACTCCTTCTTCAGCTCCTTTGTCTCTTCATAATTCTTCCAGATGGCTTGCCAGGTCAATCGGGGTGGAATGGTCAGCCATCGGTAAGGGAGACCCAAATCTTCGAGGATCACCTTCTGAACGAGATCATAGAGTCCCAGGCGACAGGGAGGACCACTGCCCACCATTACAATCGTATCCGCTCCCATCTGAAGGGCTTCGATGAAGTTTCCCAAGATGATTTTGAAGGGGAGACAGATACATTCATTGGAATGGAGGACGCCCAGGGTCAGAGTTCTTCGGCTGGTTTCAGGAGGGACGATATAAGGAATTTGAGCGGTTTCTGCAATGGCCTTGCAGAAGATATGCATCGTGCCCAGATGAGGGAAGGTCACCTTCATCCATGTTTACCCCGTTGTTGCATGAAATGCAAGCTTGAAATCTTCAATCTGTTATGAAAGCGGAGAAGTTCTAATGCAATCATATGGATCTCTTCAATCAACAACGGGAGTTACCCATTATCTTTTTCCCTGCCGAGAGGGGCTGGCTGTTTCGACGCTCGATCCTCTCCTTCCAGGCGGCTTCCGCAATCTCCCCATAAGCCCTAGCATAGGTTTCGATGGCCGGAGCTAGATCGGTAAATAGGCTCTCCGCTCCTTCATGGGTGAAGTATTTTGCATGACGCAGAGCAATCTCCTGTCCCTGCTCAGGGTGATCGATCAGAAGACAGGACCGGAATAAATTTTCTGAGAAAGGCTGACGGGAGCGTATCTCTCGAAAGAGGGGAGAATTAAGAGCTTCGGAGAGGGACTTTTCTTTGATATTGTCGGAGGCGAAATGGCAGAAGACACAGGGTTCGACATCCCCGCACGCATTGACATGAAAATATTTTTTCCCCGCTGCAATGCATCCCCGGGTGAGACAGCCGTCGTTCCAGAAATCGACGAAGAGCATGGGTTTGGTGGCTCGAAAATAGGCGAACCGTTCCCTCATCCGGTTCCTTTGCTCGGGGGTGGCCATGAGGGTGAGATCAGGATCTCTTCCGATGGGAATGTAATGGAAGTTCCAGAGGAGGATGCAACCCTTCTCGATGAGAAAATCGATAAAGGCATCACTGGTGAGGACATCGGTATTTTTAGAAGTCTGGGTGGTGGAGACGGCAAAGAAGATTCCGGCTTTTTGGAGCCCTTCCATTGCCCGGACGATTCGATCGAACTGGCCTCTTCCCCTTCTCCCATCAGTCTCTTCCCGAAGCCCTTCGAGGCTGATCGCCGGGACGACATTCCCCAGTCCCACAAACCGTTCGATCATCTTTTCATCGATCAGTGCGGCGTTGGTATAAATCTGGAAAGTGACATCCTCATGTTTCTCGAAGAGGTCGAAGATATCTTCCCTTAGAAGGGGTTCTCCGCCCGTCATCAATACAAGATAGATACCCATCTCCTTACACTCTTCGATCACACGATCCATCACTTCATAAGGAAGATCCTCCTCCGTGGAATAGGCACCCGAATAGCATCCATAACAGTTGAGATTGCATCGCATCGTCGGGCTGATCAGCATGGCATCCGGCGGATAGAAGCCTTTCTCTGCCTCAACGTCTTTCCTCTGGTTGGTACCCACCAGGAGCTGGTTGATGATGAAGTTGGAGATGATCTTTTTGCGATGATGAGGGTTCGTTTCTTTAAGAACCCTCCTCGCAATGGCCAGGCCCGGATGATCGGTCTGAAAGAGGGTGCGGATCCACCGGATCTTTTCCCGATAGGATTCTTTCTGGGGGATCTTCTCAGCCAGATAGGTCAGGCGGATCAAATTCTCCTTGGATGCACTGGCCAGAAGAAAGAATGAGCTCGCTGTAAATTTCTCCATGGAGTATCGCTTGGCCCGCTGGTAGAAGTCCATTCCGTTCCTTACCATGATAGACTTCGAAGAAACAGTTTGCAAACCAACCATGTATCGATGACAGGTCTGAAATGGCTGAAACTAGTCCCATCGATCTTTTGTATTTTGATAGGAACAGATAACACACCGAACCCTTTTTTGCAAGCTTTGATCAGGAGTTCCAATTCCGTCTCATACCGGGAGGTCAGGAGATCGATCTTCTTCAGGACTTCTGTCCGAATCAATCGAAAACCTGACTGGCTATCTGTAATATCCGCATGGCAAAGCCGGGCCACCGCCCTGACCCCCAGACGATTCCAGAATCGGCGAAGGAAGGTCATCCGACCAAATTCTCCAGCCCGGGAGGCGATGAGGAGATCGGGCTTCACGCTTTGAAATATCCTGAGAAAGGATGGGATCTCCAGAGGGTCATGCTGGCCGTCGGCATCGAGGGTGATGACCACCTGATAGCCCTTCTGGAGGATATAGTGAAATCCTGTCCGGAGGGCCGCCCCCTTTCCAAGGTTCACGGGGTGTTCAAGGAGATAGGCTCCATTTTCTAAAGCAACTCTTTTCGTCTCATCGAGAGAACCGTCATCGACAACGATCGTATCGATCTCCAGGGATTGAATTTTTTTCAACACAGAGCCGATGGTCCATTGAGCATTATACGCAGGAATGAGGATACAAATTTTTTCTGAACGTTGCATAGATTTAATCGTTGTGGTTTTTGTAACAAAATGATTTGCCATCTTTGCACAAAAAAGCACCAAATCACAAGCACCAAAATCCAAACAAATTCCAATCACCTAAATTCGAAACGTCAAATAAAATTGTTTTGGTCATTTAGAATTCAAGATTTATTTGGATTTTGCCTGCCTGCCGCAGGCAGGGAATTTGCAATTTGGAATTTTAAATCCCAAGTTCTCCTGATTTATATCTCCGTCATTCATATTTCTTTATGCACTACACACTATGCTCTGCGCTTTGCTCACTTAGTCATCGCCTCTCCAAAAATCGCTTCATTTCCGGATCGTAGAGGAAGGTAAAGAACGTGGCCATGGCTCCCAGCACAGGGAGCGGATCATCTTTTGAAATGATATCATAGGAGGTATTCGGTTCAAAGAAACGGAAGAAGGAAGGATGAAGATGGAAACGATGGGGATTGGTGAGAAAATGGAGAATGTCGCCAAAGAGAAGCCATCGGCAGCGGCGACCCACCGGATAATCCAGAACGGGCTCAACCCTCTCCCCCCGGGCCATCCTGAGGATGAGATAAGGAAAATCGACTCCGGAGTCAATGGCCAGTTGCAACGAACCCCAGAACCGGGGATTGACCTCCATCAATTTTGGGACTCCATCCCTTGGATCTATTTTAAACTCCACCATTCCAACGCCTATCCAGTTTAACGCTTTGAGGAGGGAGAGACCCAGCTGCATGATTTGAGGATGGTGAACCCCTTCCCGCAATGTGCTGGGACCTCCCTGGACCGGATACATCCTCAACTTTTTATGGACAAAAGCAGCCTTCACATTTGAAGCCTCATCAAAGAGGACAGAGAGTCCAAACGTCCCGCCTCCGTCAGGGATCCACTCCTGAATCAATGGAAAAGGATATCGGGCATGGACCTTTTGATAAGAAGCCATGAGATCCTCTCTTTTTTTTACATAGGCAATACCAAAAGATCCGGAGCTGATTCGTGGTTTGATGACAGCAGGGATGGGGATTTTTTCGACAAAATGGCTGAGGCCCTGAACCTCATATGGTTCAGGGGTGGGGGGGACAAACCATGTCCTCGGCGTCGGAATCCCGTGGCTCTCCGCAAACTGAATGAGATTTCTTTTATCCCGGACGAATTCAATCTTTTCAAGGTCAGGAATAAGAAGGTAGATATATTTGGAGATTTCCGATTGTTGCCCCGCCAGCAAAACCAGGGTTTCTTCCTCCATTGGGAAGAGACAATCTATATCGTTTTTTTTTATCTCTCTTAGAAGGAATTCGATAAATTGATCGGGGTGTTGTCGCGGAGAGGGATAGATGATGCGCCGAGAGCAATATCTTGAAAAGAACGAAGTATTAAGCGAAGTTCTCTCTCCCACGGTGATATGAATTCCCTTTCGACCGAGGGATCGAACCACTGCGAGCGTCTTTCGAAAGTGACCATCCGTAACGAGAACGCTTGCCATGATTATCAAAGAAAAGGGTTCCAGGATTCGAGGGTTCATGGATTCAAGGTTCTATGATCCAGAGTTTTCACTAGAACCCTTGACTGCTCGAACCCTTGAATCCTTTCTATATTTAAATCAGTCCGTCATCAGCCAAGCTCCGGTAACTCTCCCCGGCCATGATGATGTGATCATAAACCCTGACCCCCAGGAGCCGTCCCGCCTCCACTAACTGTTTAGTCAATCGGAGATCTTCTTCACTGGGGCTTGGGTTTCCGCTCGGGTGATTGTGGATGAGGATGATTCCTGACGCAGGCTCCAGAAGGGCCTCCCGGAAGACCTCCCGGGGATGGACAATGCTCGCATCGAGCGTTCCTTCAGAGATAGCGACCTCCTTGATTAACCGATTGGCCCGATTCAGGAGAAGGACTTTAAAGACCTCTTTCCTCAGATCTCTCATCAGAGGAAGATAGTGGGTGGCCACATCGGAGGACCGTTTAAAATATTTCTTGCCCGAATCCCCCTGGGATTGAATCCGTCTCACCAGTTCAAAGGCCGCCGAGAGGGTTGCCGCTTTGGCGGACCCGATCCCCTTAATGACCGTCAATTGCGAGGGAGAACAGGAGAAGAGTTTTTGGAGGGATTCATATCGGCTAAGGAGTTCCCGGGCAAGGT
>JBFMAE010000056.1:0-7767 GCA_040756085.1 Thermodesulfobacteriota bacterium
GGGCTCTCCGCCATCACCATGGGCCTCATTCGACCCCCTTCCGGTAATGAATTTGAGGAACTCATCTATGAATCTCCCTCGGAAAAGATTTATCAAAAATGGGTGTTAAAAAGTGATCGGATCGTCGGTGCGATCTTCCTCCAAGATATTCAAAACTCGGGAACCGTTTTGGAAGCCCTTAAAAAAGGGATTAAAGTTGAGGCTGCGAAAGAGAAAATAATGAAACGATCGGCCCTACCCGAACAACCTCTCATTCCCATGGATGTTCTTTTTTAAAGAGGCGAACCATGAAGAAACAGGAGATACTTCTTGGAAATTTTGCCATTGCAAGGGGATTAATCGAAGCTGGATGCTCCCTTTTCACAGCCTACCCAGGCACACCCAGCTCCGAGATTCTCCCCGGTTTGGCCTACTTTAAAGAGAAAAAGAAAATTTATCTGGAGTGGTCCACCAACGAGAAAGTCGCTTTTGAGGTCGCTTTCGGGGCTGCCCTCACCGGAAAGCGGACGGCCGTCGCCATGAAACAGGTCGGCCTCAATGTGGCGCTTCAGTCCCTCATTCATGCCCGATCCATACCTTTCCGGGGTGGTTTTGTCATCGTCTCGGCAGATGACCCTGGACCCCAGTCTTCTCAAACAGAACAGGATACTCGCCAGTTAGGGATATTCTACCAACTTCCCGTCCTCGACCCGGCCAATCCCCAAGAGGCAAAGGAGATGGCAAAATATGCGTTCGAAATTTCTGAAAAGTTCCATATGCCGGTCATCCTGAGGACGACCCATAGGATCTCTCATGCCAGACAGAATGTGACCTTGGGTCCCATTCGTTCAATGAGGAAGGCTACAAAATTTTGGAAAGATAAAGAGAAGGAAAGCCTCCCCTTCGAGATTCGGCTCGTCCGAACATTAAAAGGGATCGAAAGGGAGTTCGAAAGGGAAGTCAACTTTAACCGGACCACCCTCAAACATCCACCCCAGAAAAAGCTTGGAATCATTGCCGCCGGAGTGAGTTATTCTATTGTAAGAGACCTGTTGGAGGAGAAAGGGCTCTCCTCATCCATCCCTGTCCTCAAAATTGGAACGGTCCATCCTCTTCCTCGAGAGAAGGTGGAAGGCTTTATGAGCCAGTTTGAAAATATATTCGTCTTGGAAGAGACCGATGCCGCCATTGAGATCCAACTCCAGGATAAAGAAAGGGTCTTTGGCCGATGGAATCGAATCCTTCCCTCCGAAGGAGAACTCGGACCTGATGTGATCGCAAACGCCCTTTTCCCCCTTCTCCATCGGCTGAAACTTTACAAGGAGATCCCGGCCGAAGACATAGAACTTCAACAGACGATCCAATCGATGAAGATACCCCCTCGGCCCCCTCGCCTCTGCCCGGGGTGTGGACATCGGGCCGCCTTCTTCGCCATCCGCCAAGTCTGCCCGAACGCTCTCTTTCCAGGGGATATCGGATGTTACACTCTGGGGGTCAATATGAAGGTAGTGGATACCTGCCTCGATATGGGCTCCAGTGTCAACTTTGCAGCGGGTTTTTATCAAACATTTCACCAGGATGAGAAAGATTATCCCATCCTGGCCACCATTGGCGACTCAACTTACTTTCATACCGGGCTATCCAATCTGCTGGGAGCCGTCCAAAGTGGGAAGAGATTCGTCCTGATCATCTTGGACAACGGAGTGGTTGCCATGACAGGATTGCAGCCCACGCCTGGCACCGGCATCACGGCAAATAAGGAGCAGGGGAAATCGATCTCGATCAAAGGAATGTTGGAAGCTTTTGGCATCCCTTTCGTCCGGGAAGTGGATGCCTACCAGGTGGAGGAATTGATTTCCCTGATTCGTCAGGGGGTCCAATTTACGAATCGTCCGGATGGGGGCATTGCCGTCATCATTGCGAAAAGGGACTGCATCCTTCATGCAAAGAGCCTCGGCAGTTTTCAACCCCTCCTCGATCGAATTGAAGCCACCAAGACCTGCATTGGATGTCGGGCCTGTATCAACACCTTTGACTGCCCTGCATTGATCTGGAATTCTGAGACGAGAAAGGTGTCGATTGACGAAAGCCTCTGCATCGGTTGCGGTATCTGCCTCTACGCCTGTCCTCAGAATCGATCAGGGGCTGGCCTCTTTTCATTTCAGCAGACTTACTTTCTTGATCATCCCCTCTCCTCCGCAACTTGATTCCTTTCCATTCTCTTTAAGGATGAGGGGGCGCATCTTCATAATATGTGATTGATTATCCTTTTTACCACTTTCTCTAACTATCCATCAGAGTTTAGATGGTCCCACCCCCGCTTCACTGCCCCGGTTACCGCTGTATATCTCCCCAAATACCTTCCCAATCTCCTCGTTCTCATAAATCCCCAGTTGATATAATATGTTGATACAATCCCCGCCCGTAATGGGTTCCCATGAATATAAAGACACATGGCCGTAAAGTAACGATCATTCTCTATTAGGAAACTCTTAAACCGACCCTGAAATAAATGCCCACTTCGCTGATGCCGACGGTTGAACCAAACCGAATAACTAACGCCAAGCCATTGGATCGTCCGGGAAAGATTGGCTTCTTTCGTACGGATGAGGAGATGATGGTTTCTCATTAATCCATAAGCATGGATTACCGAATTCTTATCCTACTCACTTCTACCAGAACGAGCTTTCCTTTGTAGGAGTTCATGTCGGAAGAGGATAAGTAATCTTTTAGCCTTGCCATAAGTTGAGGAATGATCTCTGGATGATTTCTTACCTGGAGTGCAACAATTCCCTTATAATTTCCCGGAGGGTAATTCACCTTGTCAGTAAAGTCACCGTTTAAAGAAATAAGAACTGAATCAAGTTCCTGGGAAGTTGCGATAACTATTCGGTCTGGGGATTCTATAGGAATGTAATCCTTGAGCCGCAAAACTTCATGACCAGCATCAAGAAGCCCTTGAATTACAGAATTCGGAATACAATGATCCGCAAAGAACCTTAAACCCATCAGACGGCAACCTCGAATTCTGACAAATCACGGGCATAGTCCAGACATGCAGCAATCTGTTCTTTAGTAAGATCAGGAAACTCTTTAATAATTTCTTCAAAGTCTTTGCCGGCTGCCAGATATCCAAGGATAAGGCTAACGGGGATTCTAGTCCCTTTGATCCGTGGCTTACCCCGAAGCACATCGGTTGTACTCACAATATGGTCCTTCCAGTTTATTTGCATCCTCTCCTCCTTGACTACAGACTACGAGTGTTCTTGAATAAGTCGATTCTGTATGTTCAACAAATTTGGGGTAATATTAAACTTTCTCTAATGATACAAAGCAAATAATAGATTGGCAAGGCAAAAAAAATCGAAACATAGCACTTCAAATCACAACTTTACCGCTATGCTCCATGCTGTTTTTAGTTTTAAATTCCGCATTCCGAAATCCGCATTCTGCAATTGAATACGCCAACTTTTTTATGGATGACAGCCACAATTCGTCCTTATTGTAAAGTGTATAATTTAGCTTTGACCCCAAGCATTGCCAAGCATTCATCGGATTTCTCATGCGAAGAATCGTCAGGCAGCAACCCAGGCTTATTGGTCCTTTTGTCAGAAGTATCGGAAGGTCTATTTAGGGGCAGTAAAAAGCTTAGACTCAGAGATCGACGATTTGCTCTCTTTTTATCAGGTGAAGCTTTCTGCAAAGGAGAGACAGGGATTGGATGCCCAGGAGCTTCAAAGGGCCCAGAAGGCCTTGTGGCGGAAGATCCGTACCACCAATCTTATAGAAAGAGCGTTTCGGGAAGTAAAGAGAAGGACTAGACCCATGGGTGTCTTTGGTAATAGAAATAGTATGGAACGGATTCTCTATGCTGTTTTCTTTCACTTGAATTCTAAAGGCCAAGAGATCCCCTCTTTGCCTTTTACACAAAATGCTTGACATGAGCGGAACGTCTTGCCCATTTGACAAGACTGAGAAGAGAAGATAAAATTTAATAAAATCTATCTATTAAAAGGAGTCGACGATGGGTAAAAAAATGACTAAAGGATTGGTTTTAGGCATCTCTTTTCTTGCCCTCCTATTTGGCCTCTTCTTTTGTATGGATAGCGACCGGGCCAATTCTTTGCCTAAAAATGATAAATTGACAACTGCCAGATCCCTCGGACAGGCGTTTGTGGAGGTTGCCAAGAAAGTCCAACCTTCCGTCGTCAACGTCACCACAGAAAAAACAATCACGATGAGGCCGTGGGACAGATTCGGGGAGGACTTCTTTAAAGGAAGTCCCTTTGAGGACTTTTTTAGGGGTTTCGGCTCCCCACGGGAAAAAGGAAAGGAATACCGACATAAACAGCGGAGTGGCGGTTCAGGGGTCATCGTCGATAAAGAGGGTTACATTCTCACTAACAACCATGTGATTGATGGGGCAGACAAGGTGAAAGTGCGGCTCAATGATGGGAGGGAGTTTACAGCGACGGTGAAAGGTCAGGATTCAAGAACGGATCTTGCCGTCCTCCATATCAAGGCAAAAGACCTCCCTGTGGCCGTCCTGGGAGACTCAGATAAGCTGGAGGTCGGGGAATGGGCCATTGCCATCGGCAGCCCCTTCGGCCTGGAGCATACGGTGACCGTGGGGGTCATCAGTGCCAAGGGGCGGTCGGGATTAGGGACAGGAACCTATGAAGATTTCGTTCAAACCGATGCTTCTATCAACCCGGGCAATAGCGGAGGTCCTCTCATCAATATCGATGGGGAAGTGATCGGTATCAATGCCATGATCATCCAGCCGGGCACAGGGATCGGGTTTGCCATTCCCATCAATATGGCCAAACAGATCCTGAACGACCTCATCAAACAGGGCAAGGTGGTCCGGCCCTGGCTGGGAATCAGCGCCCAGGACCTCACCCCAGAGATGATGGAACATTTTAAGGTGAAGGAGAAGGAAGGGGTTCTGGTTGGCCAAATCTATCCGAACACCGGTGCGGAAAAAGCAGGATTGACGCCTGGAGATATCATCAAATCAGTCGATGATAAAACGGTAAAAAATGTGAATGAGTTAGTGAAGGAGATCCAGAAGAAAAAAGTCGGCCAGAAGGTCAAACTTAGTCTCCTCAGAGATGGCAAATCGATGACAATCGAAGTCACCACCTCTGCCATGCCGGACAAACCAGAGTTATCGAAGGACAAAGAGGTAGAGGAAAAAATAGGAGCGAGAGTTCAAGAATTGACCCCCCAACTTGCTGCCCGATACCGAATCGCAGGAGTGAAGCGAGGGGTCATTATTTTAGGAGTTGAGGACGGGAGCCTCGCCGATGAAATGGGCCTTCAGGAAGGCGATGTCATTCTGGAGGTCAACCGGAACAAGATTGAGACGATAAAAGACTTTGAGAAAGCGATCAAAGAGGCCAATTTTGAAAAAGGCATCCTCTTTCACATCCACCGGAAAGGAAGCAGTTTCTACCTGACCTACAAGAAATAATGTGACCGTGTCCCTGCCTACCGCAGGCAGGCCTGCCTGCGGTAGGCAGGCCTGCCTGCGGTAGGCAGGCGTATCACGTGGACGTAACCATTAAATTCCATTAGGGGAGCCCCTCTGCGGGCTACATATTTTTTAACCGACCGCTTTCACATATCTCAATCTCAAATCATAGAGGATATTTTCTAATAACTTTTCCTCGTCTGAAGTGAGATTTCCCTTTGTTTTTTCTTGCAACATTCCGATGAGGTCAATCGTCTGTTTTGCTAAAGGAAGGTTTTTAGCCGGTTGTTGGGTGTTTGGATCCTGAACCTCTCCCAATTGAATGAGGACTGAAGTGCTCAAGGAAAAAATTAAACTGCTAAAATTGATTTCCGGAAGAGGCGTATCCTGCCCAAAAACATCTTCCTGTTTGGCTTCCTCTCTCTTTTCTTCTTTATCTTTGATTCGGGAATCCTCCTCCCCTTCTTTTTTAGCACTAAATCTCTTATCTCTTACTACAAAACCCTTATCCTGGTCTCCTTTTTTTTTATCATTATCCATGATAACCTCCAATAAATTAAAACCTTGGTCTTATTCTTCGGAAGGGATGTTTTAAAGGGAAATTTGCAATAATTTTATAATAAAATCAGACAGATAGGTAAATACTTGACATTTAAAAACTCATTAATTATAATTTGGTTTAGCACTCAATCAAAGAGAGTGCTAATAACCTTTGGAGTTTATATAATGCCTAATTTCCCGGTTGTCAAGAATTCCTTAGAATCCTATCTCGTTCAGATCAACCAGTTCCCCCTTTTAACCCAGGAAGAGGAATTTGAACTGGCTGTAACATATCGTAAATACAATGATATTAACGCTGCTCATAAATTAATTACATCAAATTTAAGGTTTGTTGTCAAGGTAGCCTTCGAATATAAATCCTATGGGATGAAACTCCTCGATCTTATCCAGGAGGGGAATATCGGCCTGATGATGGCAGTCAAAAAATTTGACCCTTACAAAGGGTATCGATTCATATCCTATGCCATCTGGTGGATCAGGGCCTATATCCAAAATTTCATTATCAAAACCTGGAGTCTGGTGAAGATCGGGACGACTCAATCTCAAAAGAAGCTCTTTTATAAGATCGGAAAGGTTAGAAAGGCATTGGAATCGGACCAGGAGAATGAAAAGAGATATGAACTTCTGGCCAAGGATCTGGATGTCGCCGAAGAAGATATTATCGAGATGGAACAGAGGATGTCCTCAAGAGACCTCTCTCTGGATGCACCTTTTGGTGAGGGTCATGAACTGACACACCTTGACCTCCTTCAAGAAGAAACCCCCAATCAAGAGGAGGCGCTTGTCCAGAACCAGGAAAAGAAGATCCGGGAACGCAAAGTCCAGAATGTGATGAAACGCTTGAACGAGAAAGAAGTTTATGTCATTAAAAATAGGATCATGTCTGATTCGCCACTCACCCTTCAGGAGATCGGAGACCATCTCAAACTCTCCAGAGAACGGGTGAGACAGATTGAAAGTGAAGCCCTCAAGAAGTTAAAAAAAGAATTCACTGCCAGTATGAGCCAGGAAGCTTAAAGGGGAGGTATCAAGAATGCCGATATATGAATATCAGTGCAACCGATGCAGTGAGATCTTTGAGATCTTTCATAAGATAGATGAGGATTGCAAGGTGGCCTGTCCAACATGTCTGGGCCCGGCTAAAAAATTGATTTCAGCACCCAATTTCGTCCTCAAGGGCTCCGGCTTCTATGTCAATGATTATCCCTCCAAGAGCCGGCAGGAAGGAAAGAAAGGAGAAAAAGAAGGTATAGAGAAAGGGGCGGGCGAAAAGAAGGAAGAAAAACGGGCAGAAAAAAAGACCGAATAGGGAGAGACTACTTCTTTTTAGAACCCTTTCTTTTTTTCAACAACTCCCTCACATCATCGAGGATGAATTGAGAGACCTCTTCCTTGGACATCAAGGGGAGGTCTTTTGTTTTTCCGGACGGATATAAGACCTTGACCTGATTGGTGTCCAAACCAAAACCTGCGCCTGGCTTTGTCACATCATTGACCACAATCAAATCGAGATTCTTCGCCATCAATTTCTTGCGTGCATTGTTAATCAGATTCTCTGTCTCCGCGGCAAATCCGACCAGAACCCGTCCTTCTTTCTTCTTCCCCAACTCTTCGAGGATATCCACGGTCCTCTCCAGGTCTAAAGAGATTTGGGGAACGGATTTTTTTAACTTCTTCTCGCTGGCCATCCGGGGTCGATAATCTGAGACGGCTGCTGCCTTGATGACCACGGCACATTCCTTCCCTTTGGT
>JBFMAE010000057.1:0-9267 GCA_040756085.1 Thermodesulfobacteriota bacterium
ATCCTTTCTTGCCCGAAGGGCGATCAGATATTCCTCCTGAGTGGAAACCAGCTCTGGACTGGAGATAGTCAAAAGGGGTTCCCCTTGCTTGACAAATCTTCCCGTGAAATCAACATAGAGGTCTTCGATCCATCCTCCGAATTTTGGTGTCACGGTGACGATTGTCCTTTCATCATAATCGACCCTTCCCACTGTACGAATGATTTTCTCAAGGGGTTTCATTCCAACCGCTCCAATTTTGACTCCGATCAGTTGCTGCCGCTCTGGTGTAATCTGCACTGTTCCAGGAGTCACTTCCTGCATCTTTCCTTCCTTCTGGATCAACTCCATGGTCAGCCCTTTCATGTCGAGGTCTTCTGTCTTTTTCGCCTCCTGTTTCACTCCCGGCTCATGTTCTTTATGGGCAATGGTCTCTTTACCCTCTCCACATCCATAGAGCAATCCCGGTAGGGCTAAAAAAGTATAAGAACAATCGATCGCTTCATCTCCCTTCCCCCTTTTGAAAGAACTGTGTTCCGATAATGGCTTCTAAACTGGAAATGTTCTTTTCGTATTCGGTTAATGCCTGCTGATACTCCAGTTCGTATTTGTAGAGTATCATCTGACTATCCAAGAGAGTCATAAAATCGGCCTTATTCACCCTGTAGGCACTCAGGGCGGAGCTTACCTGAAGGCCGGCCTGGGGGATGATGCCTGTCTTATAAAGTTCCAGCTGCCTTTCCACCCGCTGGATCATGGAAGTCATATCGGTTATCATAAACAGGATCTCATTTCTCATTGCTCGGTACTGAGCCTCGAAGGTCTGGATTTCGGCCTTTGCTTCCGCTACTTTCCGGTCCTGTTTCGACTTGTAGAAGATAGGAATATTAACCTCCACCATTCCGGTGAGCATATCCCGCCGTTTCATATCCGGTCCATTATCCCTCTGACCATAGGTAAACTTGAAGGTAAAGTCGGGATAATATTCCCTCCTGGCAAGGGCATAGGCCTTCTCCTTTGCCTCGATCATCTTCTTCATCCCCTTCAGATTCGGGTTCGTCTCGATGGCCATCTTTTGAAGCTCTTCAATGGCGTAGGGAAATTTTTTGAAAGTCACTTCTTCTGGTTTGCCCATGGACATCTCAGGAAATCGGTTCAGAAGTGTATTCAATTTTGCCTCCAATGTTCTTTTTCTCTGGCCCAGCATGATCAACTCATCCACCATTCTGGAAACCCCCACATGGGCCTTGAGCACATCCTGCTGTATCCCCATCCCCACGGCGTATTGAGTCTCAGCAATCTTTACAAAATTCTCAATGATCTCTTTATTTCTCTGGGTGATCTCAGTGGACCGATAGTTATAAGAAAGTTCATAGTAAGCGGTCTTCACTTCTTTAATAATTCGATTCACCTTCTCCTGAATCTCTGTGAAGACGGCATCCGCCTCCTTCTCAGCCATCTCCCGCATCAGGGGCCTTTTCCCGGGGAACGGAAATCTCTGGGAGATCGAGAGCTCCTTCATCGTCATATCCTCGTCTCTGAAACTGAACTTGGTGGGAAGGCTGATGATTCCGAAACCGAACATCGGGTCTTCCAGAGCAGAGGCCTGCGGCACCTTCTCCTTCAAGACTTCCCATCTTTTCTTGACGGACAGGATTTCCGGATTTTTCTGGAATGCCTCTTCAATCAACCGATCCAGGTTCAACCCCTCTTTTTCTGATTGGGCAAAAGAGGAGAAAGGCATCATCATGAGGAGACAGAAAAAAATCACTTTGGGTAAACGAAATAGCCTCAATACCATTGGATCACCTTCTTTCTGGTCGGGATGTGTTCCGTGACCCTGAAATTTGATTATTTCTACAGCAAAAATGGTATTAATAATCAAAATTATCAAAAGCCCTTTAATTTATAAGGTTTATGATTATGTATTTTTTTCGACCCTTTTTGTCTAAAATAAATACAAAAAGCTCTTGGCCTTTTGGGCTAAACCTTAAGGGGGGGTGAAGGCTTTACCAAATCGGACCCAATTTCCATCAGGTCCTTGGCCAAGAGCTTTTTATCTAATTTCCTAATATTTTCAACAAGTCAGTTAATTCATGCTAAGGATTAGGAAACAGAAGCTCTTTTCTAAATCCTAAAATGTTTACTTATTTTATCAGCAATTCTTATGCCAATATTTTTTCTGTCTTTTATCCTCCTTTAACTTTACAAAAGATTTTCAGGAGGATGGAAGACGTCAGAAACTAAAATTTCAAAAAATAGCGATAAAGGAGAGATGACCAGTTTTCCAATCAGAGAAGGTGGCAATAAATTTAAAACAATTATGTTAAGAAAAATAGGACAGTCGAAGGCGTGTACACAATTCCATCTCGTTTCGGTGTGATGGCTCTCCCCCGAACACGAATCCATATGAATCGGAGGAAGGTATGCCATGAAAAGTCCTAAGATGGTAAAAGCTCCAATGAGTTTTAAGAACATGATCTTTTCTCTTTCATTAGAGGAATGGCTCTCAGTCAAACCGCTAAACCTTTAGGGGGTTAAGGCTTATGCTGTCATTGTTCAACCAAGAGCCGTTCTCCTAATCTCGACATGAAAGCCATGCTAAAATAACGATCTCCTCCATCAGGGAAAATGGTGATAATCGATCCTCTCTCTATTGACTCTGCGAGTTTCATGGAAGCCCAGAGGGCTGCCCCAGAAGAAGGGCCGACTAGAAGACCCTCTTCCTTTGCTAAGCGAATGACCATCTCATACGCATCTTCCGTCTTAACAAAGAATGTGCCATCCAAAAATGAATCGTTGTAAATCTCCGGACGGATGGCCGTTTCAATATGCTTCAAACCTTCGATGCCATGGAACCCATAGTCCGGTTGAACACCAAAGATCTTGATATCAGGATTGTACTCTTTCAACCTCCTCCCTGTCCCGATCAACGTTCCACCGGTACCAACCCCTGCGACAAAATGGGTGATTTTTCCTCTGCTCTGGCCGAGAATCTCCATCCCTGTTGTCTCATAATGAGCCTCCCAGTTTGAGGGATTGTTATACTGATCTCCCTTAAAGTAACGATGGGGATCTGCCTCATAAATTCTCTTTGCCTCAAGAAGAGCTCCATCCGAACCCAGCAAGGGATCCGTAAAAATCATTTTTGCTCCATAGGCATCGAGTGTCTTTTTCCTTTCCTCGCTCACATTGGCAGGGACGACCATTTCCACTTTATACCCTTTGATCGCCCCGATCATGGCATAGGCAATCCCTGTATTGCCTGAGGTGGAGTCTAAGATGATCTTATCCCGGGTTAACAAACCTGATCGTTCTCCATCTTCGATGATCCTCAAGGCCGCCCGATCCTTGACAGAGCCACTAGGATTGAGCCATTCTGCTTTTGCAAATAACTGAACACCTTTGAGGTGTCTTGCCATCCGACGGATCTGGATCAGGGGTGTATTTCCGATAAAGAGGAGAAGGGAAGAATGGCTCTCTCTTCTCAAGCCTTTTCGATCATCTAACACGTCTCTTACTCGAAGAACTTCCATTATCGTTCCTAACTCTTATTTTAAATTTCAGATTTTAGATTTCAGATTTAAAATCTATAATCTGCCATCTGCTATCTGCAATCAAGGAATGACCTCAATCTCTTCGAGATAGATCGCCTCTTTCCCAATCCGGAAGGCTTTCATCACCGGGTTTTTCTCTTCCTTCAATGAGATGATAATGGATGAGACTTCGGAATAGAAAGTCATCTTCACATCGGTCTCTGATGGAAATGGGATGGTATGGGGATGGGAGTGATAGATGGCGATCATCTCCATCGATTTCTTCTCCATCTCCTCGAATATCTTCAACTGCTCTCGAGGTGACATAGAATATAGATTAGAACTCTCTTCTATGTTCTGAAGTTCATAGGCCTTCTGAACAGTCTTCTCCTTCCCGCTCAGGATTCCACAGCATTCCAGCGGCCACTCCTTCTGAGCATGTTCGACCATCCTTTGATAAATTGATTTGGGAATTCGAACCATCGACATCGCCTCAGTCATCTCCAAACTATGCAACTGATGAACCCATCGACTCCAAACTGCACAACTCTTGATGATCAATTAAACTTTTTATCTTAGGCTCTTTATTGCAGAGAGGGCACGATGGGTTTTTTCTAACTACAAATGATCTGAATTCCGAGTCTAAGGACTGGTAAACCAAAAATTGACCGATAAGAGGTCTTCCTTTTTTTAAGATGAGCTTAATAGCCTCTGTTGCCTGAAGTAATCCGATTTGCCCGGGTACAACTCCCAGGACACCTACCTGGTCTCAGCTTGGTACCAATCCTGGTGGTGGAGGCTCAGGAAACAGACAACGTAAGCAGGGACCTCCTTCTTTTGGGAAGAAAACGCTTGTTTGCCCTTCAAATTTAAAAACGCCTCCGTAAAGATAAGGTTTCTCTGTGAAAAAACACGCATCATTGACAAGATACTTCGTCGGGAAGTTGTCCGATCCATCGATAATGATATCGTAGTCTCGAAAAATATCGATGGCATTCTGATGGGTCAATCGTTCCTGGTAGGTCACAACCTTAACATCAGGATTAATTCGGCTAATGGCCTCTTTGGCCGATTCGGTCTTTGGCCTTCCTACATCCGAAGTGCTGTGTAAGATCTGTCTTTGGAGATTGGTTAAATCCACTCTGTCAGAATCAATGATTCCCAATGTCCCCACCCCTGCAGCCGCAAGATAAAGACCGGCTGGACAACCCAAGCCTCCTGCTCCGACTAAAAGGACTTTAGCCTTCATCAGTCGAACCTGTCCATTCTTTCCAACCTCTTTGAGGAGAATATTCCGACTATAGCGGGTGAGTTGATCCCGGGTCAATTCGGAATCGGTCACCACCTCATAACCTGCAGCCTCCCATCCTTCAATCCCTTTGGCCATGGAGAAGACATTTGTATAACCCATCTTTTTTAAAAACTTAACAGCAGCAAGGGACCGGATTCCAACTGCACAATAAATGATTACAGGAACATCTTTTTCGGGCAGAAGGACCTCAGCTTTCTCATCCAATTCATCCATTGGAATAAAGATATCTCCTTTGATATAACCCAGCGTTCTTTCCTCCTCTTCTCGAATATCGAGGAGAACGATTCGATCCCCATTTTGAATGAATCGATGAGTTTCTTCGATCGTGATTTCGGAGGCATCTTGATTTATCATTAACCACTCTTTGAAGGATTTAATCTTACCGGATGTTTCCACCATCTTCTCGTACTCCCATTATTTTTTATCATCCTTAGAGGGAAGCATTTCTCTACTCAATGACGTCCCTCTCTACTGGCTCAACTGTTACTCCAATCTCATTCAAATAATCGAGGGCTTTTAAATATTCCTCTTCCTCGCCATCGATCTCTAAAGTCACCCAACCCACATTCTCTGAGACATTTGCACTGCGGATATTTGTAACCAACCTAAATCGGTGACCAATATTATAGATGACTGGCTCTTTGATGAGTTTCGGTGGAAAGGTAAGTGTCACCCTTCTTTTGAGAGAAGATCCTCCTGCGATGGCAGGGATGATGGAGATCTGATCCCCTTCTTTAACAGGAGTCTCCAAATTCTGGATAAACCGGATATCTTCATCATTCACATAGATGTTGATAAATCGCCTCACCTCACCCAGTTCATCCCGAAGCCTCTCTTTCAGTCCAGGGTAGGTCTCTGTAAGCCATTGAATTACTTCTCCGACCGTTCTTCCTTTTGCCTTGATGACATCCTGCTCTCCTGCCAACTTCTTCAATGGGGTAGGTATTCGAACATGAACTTCCATCTCTTCCTCCCTTTTACCCCGTTAGAAAGCATCAGCTCCTTATTACCTGCCTGCGGTAGGCAGGAGGAGCGGGGTTAAAGTCCCGCCCTTTCTAACAGGGTTTAATCATCAAAATGTAACCTGAACTCTGGCTTCCTTTTCTCTTTGTTGTGGACCCACGATCTTTTCAAATTCTGATAGTTTTGCCTCAATAATAACAGGCCGGCCAACCCGGTCCTGGACCGCTTCCTGTGTCTTCAATCCATTGCCTGTAATCGAAATGAGGATGGATTCATCTCTCGGTATAATTCCCTTTTCAATCAATTTTTTTGTCACCCCAACCGTCACTCCTCCTGCTGTCTCTGTAAAGATCCCCTCGGTTTGGGCTAATAGTTTCATTCCTTCTATAATCTCCTCGTCCGACACATCTTCAGCCCATCCTCCAGATTCTCTTATCGTTTTAAGGGCATAATACCCATCCGCAGGATTTCCAATGGCTAAGGATTTAGCGATCGTCTGGGGCCGCTGTGGTTTGATCCAGTCAATACCTTCTTTAAAGGCAGAAATAATAGGGTTGCAACCAGTAGCCTGGGCACCATGGATTTTAGTATTCACTCCGTCTAACAGGCCAATGGTTTCTAACTCTTTGAACCCTTTCCATATTTTTGTGATGAGGGAACCTCCGGCCATGGGAACAACTACATGCTGGGGGACTTTCCAACCCAATTGCTCTGCAATCTCGAAACCAAAGGTTTTTGACCCTTCTGCGTAAAAGGGTCGGATGTTAATGTTAACAAATGCCCACCCATAATTTTCTGCAATTTCACTGCAGAGTCGATTCACCTCATCATAACTTCCTTTGACTCCAATCAAAGTTGTTCCATAAATCAGAGTCCCCAGGATCTTCCCTTGTTCTAAATCATAAGGGACAAAGATATAACTCTTAAACCCTCCCGCCGCAGCTAAACCCGCCACCGAATTGGCAAGATTCCCTGTTGATGCGCAGGCGACAATCTGAAATCCAAACTCTTTGGCCTTAGAAAGGGCAACGGAGACCACCCGATCTTTAAAAGAAAGTGTAGGATAATTTACTGCATCGTTTTTAAGATAAAGTTCTCTAACTCCTAAGGCCTTTGCCAATCCTTCGGATCGGATGAGCGGAGTGAAACCGACATCTGTCCCTATGGTTGGATTATCATCCAAGGGGAGAAGCTCCTGGTATCTCCACATCGATTTTGGTCTATCCTCAATTTTCTCACGGCTCAACTTCTCTCTGATCTTCTTATAATCATAAATCACCTCTAAGGGTCCAAAGCAGAATTCGCAAACATGGATAGGACTGATTGAATATTCCCTTCTACATTCTCTACATCTAAGGCCTTCTGTATAACTCATATTACCCCCTTTTTATGTTAAATTCATTTTAATATACTTTATAAAAATTATCAAGAAATATTTTATTAAATAAGGGGATACCATCGTATTCCCCCTTACCAGAAATTCACATTATCATATTTTTAACTTGCTGTAATTTAATTAGATTTAACATAGTTTTAATTCCTTTATTTAAATATTAAAATACCTTATAAATTGTGTCAAGATAAAAATTAAATATAATACATGAATCTACTATCTAACTCTTTTTTCAATCCTATTTCTCGAGCCATCTGACATAAATCTTTGATGGTTATTGAATCAAAATATTCTTTCAGTCTACTCCCTGCTTCATTCCAAATGACTCGAGTTACGCATTCTCCGGATCTCTCACAGGGTTGATTCTTATCTTCTGGATTTACACAAAGAACTGGAGCAATATCACCTTCCGTAATTCGAATGATCTCACCAAGAGTAATCTCCTCAGCCTTTTTATTTAAAAAATATCCTCCTGAAGGTCCCCTTTTACTACCGATAATCCCTGCCCTTTTCAATTTTTGAAAGATCTGTTCTAAATAGCGTGGAGATATTCCCTGTCTCCGGGAAATATCTTTAACCTGTGTTTCTAAGCCTTCGGAATGATAGGCAATATCAAAAATAGCTCTCACTCCATATCTGCTTTGAGTAGACAGTCTCATATTTTCACCTGAATTTTGTTAAATTAATATTATAATTCTTTATAAAAAAAGTCAAGAAAAAAATTATTTTTCTATCAGAAGATTGAGGAGTGATATGACCTCTTGACTTCTCCAATTTCTTGGACCGATTGCTTTCCCTATCAGTATACCTTTTTTGTCAATGAGGATGGTGGTTGGAATCCCTTTTACTTCATAAAGGTCGAGTGCCTCATATTTTGGATCGAGTAAAACAGGGAAGGTATATCGATTTTTTTCAATAAATTCCTTTACCGGTTTTAACCCTGCATAGTCAACAGAAATGGTCAGAAAAACAAAACCTTTCTCCTTAAATTTCTGGTAAAGAGCCTCCATAGAAGGCATCTCCTCCTTACAAGGACCACACCAGGTTGCCCAGAAATTAAGAAAAATTACCTTCCCCTTAAATTGTTTCAGCTCCACCTTTTTACCGCTTAAGTTTTCAAGACAAAAATTAGGAGCCTTTTTATTATCCTTTATCGGACTAATCCCTGTTTTTAAAAAGAGAGCATCCCCTCCTCCTTCTATTAAGCCATTTGAGGATAAAAGAATCAGGATTATTAAAAGATAGCCGAAAAAAATTTTTACACATTTCACTTCTTTCATCCCCCAATTGGTCATATTCTATATTTTCCCCCTTTTTGTTTCAATGTAATTTTAAAAAATATGGGAAAGGGAAAAGAGGAATACAGGATTTTTCGATGAGGGTAACTTATGAATTCAGTTTGATCGGCGTTGAGAGTAGAAGTCCCTTATGGCCTTAGATTGAGGATCAAGGTTGGTCAAGCCGTATATTCTAGCCCAATCCATTGCTTCTAAGAATTCCTGCACAGTGATCCCACGGGCGATTTCTGGATATTCAAAAGCTCTATATTCCACACGATATTGAGCCATGATATTCACATATGTGGATTTAGGGAGGTTCTCGGCCACCCATCTGACGAATTTCTCAGTATCTGCCACCCGATTTGGCATGACCAAGTGTCGTATGATCAGCCCTCTTTTTGCAATACCCTGTCTATCAATTTGGAGTTGACCGACCTGTCGGTGCATTTCGAGGATCGCTTTCTTCGTCACTTCAGGATAATCTGAAGCTCCGGCTGAATATTTTGCCGCTTTCTCAGGATCCATGTATTTCATATCCGGCTTGTAAATATCCACAATGCCGTCTAAGATTTTCAATATCTCTAAAAGCTCGGAACCACATGTATTGTAGAATAAAGGGAGATGCAATCCTTTTTTCAAGGCTATGCGCGTAGCATTGAGGATGTTAGGCATGACGTGGGTGGGTGTAACGAGGTTGATGTTATGGCAACCTATCTTCTGAAGATGGAGCATCATATCTGCAAGGTTTTCATCCTGAACTTCCTTTCCTCTTCCCTCATGGGAGATGGGCCAGTTCTGGCAGAA
>JBFMAE010000058.1:0-3796 GCA_040756085.1 Thermodesulfobacteriota bacterium
CTTTTTTTCTCCAAAAATCCTCTCCCCACATGCGGTCCGATTCATTCAGAAGGAGTTTCGGCATTTTCTCCGAAACGGAAAACCCGTATCGAGCGAGTTCTTTGAGAAGATGGTCAGTTAAATGTATTCTTTCATCCCAGGAGGGAAATGGATTGATGTGAAGAAGTTTCCCTCGGTAGACCCGTTTAAGATTACCGATGAGGGTTCCCTCTCTATCCTTTCCGAAGACGACGAGGAGATCGAACCGGCTAAAGAATTGAGAGAGGGTGAGATCAAGCGGCCCTTCCCGAACGAAAAAAGTGGCCATCCCTTTTTGATCGATCGAGAGGATTTCCTCAGCGTAGAAACGGTTCTCCACCAACTCAAGAATCCTCGGATAGCCGATGATAACAGATTTGGCCTGTGGGAAGGCCTTCCGTAAGGTCTCTAAAACGGGCAAGGTCAGAATGAAATCGCCCAGGGCCCCCTGGTGAAACACCAGCATCGATTGGACTTCCGGTGTTTTTTTCAAGGTGGAAGCGCACATCGTTTATCTTCTCCTGGATCAGGAATTGCCTTCCAGACGTTTCTTGCGGAAAAAGAGGCTCGGATATTTGCTTGGATAACAAAATCTTCTTTTAACATCTCTCCCCAAGAGATGGAAGCTTCGGCACACTCACCAAGCTTCAGTGAGAGGAAGGCATTGTCTCCATAGCCCTCCTCACCGCATCCAATAATTCTTCCGGGTCGTAAGGTTTCTTGATATAAAAACGTGCACCCAGTTCCATTGCCCTCCCCTCTGCATTCTCCTCCGGACTCCCTGTCAGGAAGATGATGGGGATGGTAAAAGTATGCATGGAGCGCTTCAACCTCTCGGCAACACTAAATCCATCCCCGGCCGGCATTCGGATATCAAGGATGATGAGATCCGGTTTTTCTTTATGGGCCATAAAGACACCCTGGGCCCCATCAAAGGCCGCCACCACCTCATATCCATTGGACTGAAGACGGATCATCAATGCTTTGACAATATCCCTTTCATCATCGACAATGAGAATCTTCTTTTTCTCAGCCATGCTCTCCACTCTGATCGATCCCCCATCTTTTTAAAAAACCACTGCCTCTCTATGGAATTCTTTCAGCCTCCTCCATTCTCTTCCGGTAAGGTGTATCTCCTTGAAGCCACCCTACCACTTCATCTCTTCTCTTTTGGAAGGGTTCCATCTCCCCTCTTCCGATGGGGATACCTGCTGGAAAACTCTCCTTCAATGGGTTTCTGAACCGGCCGTCCTTTGCCAATCGATAGTCTAAATGAGGCCCGGTGGAGAGTCCGGTAGAACCCACATATCCAATGATCTGCTTCTGTTTCACAGCCTTATGCGCCTTTATCCCGGGGCCGTAACCAGAAAGGTGACCGTAATAAGTCATATATCCATTCATATGCCTGACGACGACTTGCTTCCCAAATCCGCCACTCCAACCACATGAAACAACTATCCCATCGCCTACTGCCCACACCGGTGTTCCGGGCGGAGCTGCATAATCGACTCCGAAATGGGGCCGAACCCCCCCAAGGATCGGGTGTCTTCTTGCCCGACTGAATCTTGAACTGATCCGGTTAAAACGGAGCGGGGCCTTCAAGAACGCCTTTCTTAACGAATTTCCTTTCTCATCATAATAATCATCCTTATATCGGATCCCTCTGATGGTTTTCTCCCCTCCCTGATACTCGACGGCGTGGATCGTCCCGTATTGAATAAACTCGTCTCCTTTATAAATTTTCTCCACCAGGACTTTAAACCGGTCTCCCTCTCTGACATCTTTATAAAAATCGATCTCCCACGCCAGGACTTCGGCAAAGGAGATCGTCAATGAATCCTGCTCTCCGGCAGCATCCATCGCTTCAAAGAGAGAAGAACGAATCTCTCCCACCCCCTTCACAAGATGCGTCTCCAGCAAGACCTCCTTCCTCCCGGCCACATATCCTTGGGGGTCTTTTTCTATCTCATAAACTTCAGTGGGTCCTGCTTCGAAAATAAACTTTACCAATTCCCCCTTCATATCGGCGATGAAACGGTAAGTACCCCCTTTGATCTTTTTAAAATTCACATGGGGTTTCAATTTCGAAATGATCAGATCGATCCACTGCAGGGAAATATTCTTTTCGGTTAACGATTTGAAAAGTGAACTTCTCTCCTTCACCTCACCTTCGATGGTCTGAAGCTGGGGTACGGGAGCGACTGACTCGGCTGGGTCTTCGGGGGGTGGGACAGGCTTAAAAGGAAAGACAAAAAAGTAAATCAGGAGGAAAAACCCTATGAGAAAAAATCCCGAAAGGAGGATTCGCTTCCTCCTCTTCCTTCTGGCCTCTAAGGGTCGCCATTTAAGCCGATGTGACCTTTTCGATTCAAAATTCATCATTCTAACTCTTCATTCTCCATTCTTAACTCTCAACGCTTCATTCTTGACTTCGAATTCCCAACTCCCTGCCTGCGCTTGCCTGCGGTAGGCAGGGTAGGCAAACTCTTCACTCTCTACTCCACCTCCCTTAAAAACGCAGAGGCATCTTCAGGAGGCGTGGGGTTGACGAAGAAACCTGTCCCCCATTCAAACCCTTCCCTCAACCCAATCCGTAACCGGGTCTCAATGTGCCAATGGTATTCCGGCCGATGAAATCGACTCTGGACCGGAGAGGTGTGAAAGGTAAGGCTATAAGGAGGGTCCGAAAGCAGTTTATAAAATCGCATGAAGAGTGACTGGATCGCCACCGAGAGATCTCCCGTCTGCTCCTCCGTGATGTGATGAAAATCAGGAGAATGGACTTTCGGGATGATCCAGGTCTCGAAAGGATATCGCGAGGCATACGGGGAGAAGACTAAAAAATGGACCGTCTCCAGAATCACCCTCTTCTTCATCGAAATCTCTTCTTTGATCACATCGCAGAAAATACAACGTTCCTTGCGCTCATAGTAATCCCGTGTCCCCCAGATCTCCTCATCGATTCTTCTCGGAATGACGGGCATGGCCATAATATGGGAGTGGGGATGGCGATTGTATATCCCTGGATAATTCTTCAAAATGAGGAACTGCTCAAATCGCCGATCCTTCTCCAGATCGGTGAGCCTTCCCCGATATGCAAAGAGAATCCTCTCAATCTGATGGGGCTCCATCGTCGCAAGGTGTTGCCGATGTTCGGGTGCCTCGACGACAATCTCATGGGCGCCGATCGCCTCCATCACATCGTACATCCCTTCCGGTCTCCGGTCGAACTCCCCCTCAACATGGAAGAAGGGAAATTTATTGGGGATGACACGGATAGACCATCCTCTTTTCTCTCCACGGAGAGAAAAAGTCTCTTGAGGAGTCATCTCTTCATTGCCCGGGCAGAAAGGGCATGGGCCTTCCGTTTCCTGTAGCCGATAAGGCGGTTTAAAGTGAAGGTAATCCGAAGGACCTTTCGGATGGTCGGTGGTGATCACCACCCACATCCTCGTAACGGGTTCTCTTCTCAGTTCTGCCATGAAACCTTCCTATGAAAGAAGAGATTGGTAAATATACTGCCTCCCTCGATGAGAGACCTCTTTCCCTACGCCTGCCGGGCCCTCCACTCTGGCAACGAGCCGTTTTTTATAGAGATTGAGGAGCCTAGTCCCACTCGTGTTCATCCCGATCTTTTCCTCTTCAGATAATTGCCTCAAGGTCAGATGTTTTTTCTTCATCACCTGGTTTAAGGTGTGGACCAGATAATTATTGAGCGAACCTACAATTCGCCATCCTTCCGGTCCGGTGGTCAGGACCGCTAGCCGTTTTCTTTCCA
>JBFMAE010000059.1:0-2660 GCA_040756085.1 Thermodesulfobacteriota bacterium
TCTGCGAGTAAGGATTTCACCATATCCACTGCAGAGGCGGCATCTGGAGCATATCCGTTTGCCCCAATCTCTTTGGCAAACTTTTCAGTCACCGGAGCCCCTCCCACGATCGTCTTCACTTGGTTCCGTAACCCAGCCCACTCAATGGCTTGAATGGTGTTTTTCATCTCTCTCATCGTCGTCGTCAGAAGGGCTGACATCCCCACTACTTGAGGTTTATGCTCTTTGATGGCCTCAATAAATTTCTGGGCCGACACATCGATCCCCAGGTCCACCACTTCAAATCCCCCTCCCTCCAGCATCATGATCACCAAGTTCTTTCCGATATCATGTAGATCGCCTTTGACCGTACCGATGATCACTTTACCGGCCATGGCAGTTGTAGATTTGGAGAGAATGGGTTTCAGAACTGCCATTCCAGCATGCATGGCCCTGGCGGCAATGAGTACTTCAGGGATATAAATCTCTCCATTTTTAAATCTGACGCCCACCCGATCCATGGCCTGAATGAGTCCATCTTTCAGAATAGTCTCAGCTGCCTCTCTATTATTCAGGGCATCCTGAGTTAATTTCTTCACTTCGTCCATCTTTCCCTGGGAAAGGGCTGTGTGAAATTTCTCTTTATCCACCATTTTTTCTACTTAAAATAATTTCATTAACTTAAATTATTCTCTTTTTCAGATTAATGTCTTGTTTGATTCTGCTTATTTTTGGTAAGATCCTGCTATTTCTACTGCTATTGACGTTCTTCCTTTTTTAAATTAATATTTGGCATCGGATGACTGTGAATACTTCGATTCAAAATTTCTCAATTAAAGCGAAGGATGACCGAAGACTACTGATCTTGGCCTGTTCAGTGATGGAGAAAGAGATCCGTCAATTTCAGAATGGCCAAGTAGAATTCAAGTTCTTTGATTACGGTTTGCACCGCACTCCAGAAAATATGGCCAAAACCCTTCAGGAAGAGATTGATCAGGTCTCTGAAGAGAATTATGATGGAATCATTTTAGGATATGGTCTTTGCAGCAATGGGATCGTGGGAGTCCGATCACAAAATCAAACCCTCATCATTCCACGAATCCATGACTGTATTTCCCTTTTTCTTGGTTCTCCTGAATCATACAAAGAGGAAGCCAAAAAACACCCAGGCACTTACTACTTAACACCCGGGTGGATTGAAAAAGGAGAGACACCCATCTCTAAATATGAAGACTATGCCAAATCTTACGATGAGGAGACGGCAAAGTGGGTCCTTCATGAGGAGATGAAACATTATAAAAGAATCGCCTTCATCGATACAGGAGTCTACCCGGCCGAACCTTATCGAAAGATTGCCCGACAAAATGCCGAATTTCTGGGGATCAATTATGAGGAACCTGCCGGATCTCCTCTGCTTTTCAAAGAGTTGGTCTGTGGTCCATGGGGAAAGAACTTCCTTATTTTGGAGAAAGGCCAGTCAATCCAACAGGAGATGTTTCTTGATTTATGATCCATCCAGGAGGAAAAACGATTTTGTTAAAGCCTGATCAACTTGAACCAAGGGGACAAACTGTTGAGATGATGCTTGGACGTCTCTCACAGGCTGTGGTCCTTCGTGATTGTAAGACTGTCAGTAGGTTGACTGAGAAAATGGTGAAAGAAGGGTTGGACCTATTTGAGATTCTTAATAATGGACTGATTCCGGGAATGCTCGAAGCCAGCGAACGGTTCAGAAAAGGGGAATTCTTTATTCCAGAACTATTGATGTCTTCAAGGGCACTCAAAATCGGTATTGGGATCCTGAGGCCCCTGATCCAAAAGAGGAAGAAGGATGTTTTGGGAAAAGTGGTGATTGGGACAGTAAAATTCGATCTCCATGACATTGGGGAAAATCTGGTCATCATTCTGCTCGAAGGAAATGGCTTTGAAATTGTTGATATGGGAGTGGATGTCTCTCCTGAAAAATTTGTGAAGGCCGTAGAGAAGAATGGAGCTCAAATCTTAGCCATGTCCTCGCTACTCACCTCCACGATGACCTGGATGAAATTTACCATCGAACTCCTCCGTGCATCGGGAATGCACCGAAGAGTAAAGACCATGGTTGGTGGAGCTCCGGTAACTCCAATCTTTGCGAAGAATATTGGGGTAGATGCCTATTGCCGGGAAGCCACCTCTGCCCCTTCCATGGTAAAGAAACTTTTAGGAATTGAAGAGGATGGCAGTGCAGTCTCTGCTAAGTAGGTTAAAAGAAGACCCGGAGATTATCCACGAGCTGAATACCTTCACCCAAACAACCACAATCCCTTTACGCCTAATCGATTCTAAAGGGAAGAAGCTGTGGCAGTCAGATTTTTTCAAGGGAAAGGGAAATTTTTGTAGAATTATCCAATCTGATGGAATTTCAGGCAGATTATGCCGAAGGGCTCGCGAAAAAGCTGTTCGTGAATCGATGCGCTGGGGAGAGGCTATCATCTCAAAATGTTGTTATTTTCTTATGCAGATCACTGCCCCAGTGATTAAAGGTGAAAAGTTAGTAGGGTACTTAGTAGCCTCTCCTTTTCTCCTGGTTGATCCCTCCGAGTTGCAGCCTGAAGAGGTCATCTTCCTTCATAATAAGGACAAATCGGCGAAGAAAAGAACCCTTGTGAAAGCTCTCTCTTCTATCCACATCGTGAAGGATG
>JBFMAE010000060.1:0-20565 GCA_040756085.1 Thermodesulfobacteriota bacterium
TGGGCCAGGATCTTTGGCCCGAAGAAACTCGATGAGGAGAAGCTTAAAAAATTCTCCGAGATGGTCTATCGCTGTACCCTCTGCGACGAGTGCAGCGTGAACTGCCCTGTTTCCATCGATGCCAAACATCTCTGGACGGCATTACGGGAGACTTTAGTCGAGATGGGTCATCTCCCGGAAGCAGCAAAGCGAATGGAGGCCAATGTTCTTCAGGCACATAATGTATCTGGAGACGAAAACGAAGAGAGAGTAGAATGGCTGGAGTTCTTGGATGAACTCCCTAATCATCAGTATCAGAAAGAGAAAGCCGAGGTTGCCTTTTTTGTGGGATGTGTGGCTTCGTTTTTTCCCCTGGTCCAGAAGATTCCCTTAGCCTTCGTTGAAATTTTGAACAAAGCAGAAGTGGACTTTACACTCCTAGGTGGTGAGGAGTGGTGCTGCGGTTTTCCTCTCATCGGTGCAGGGATGAGAAAAGAAGCCGACGTTCTAATCCAGCACAACATGGAAATGGTAAAAGAAAAAGGTGCGAAAAGGATGGTCTTCGCCTGCCCCTCCTGCTACCATACATGGATGGCGGAGTATAAAACAGATATCGAGATCTTTCATTCCACGCAATTCATCAAAAAAATGATTGATGAGGGGAAGATCAGTTTCAAGGATAAGAAGATAAAAGTCACCTACCATGACCCTTGTGATTTAGGGAGGGCGAGCGGAGTTTATGAAGCTCCGAGAGAAATCCTCCGTTCCATTCCTGGTGTGGAACTGATAGAAATGGAAAATAATAGGGAGCAATGCAAGTGTTGCGGGGGAGGCGGAAACCTGGAGATGGTGGATCCAGATCTTTCTGCAGCTCTGGCACAAGCGAAGATCGATGAGATTCTGACCACCGGTGCCGATACGGTAATCACAGCCTGTCAACAGTGCGTACGGACCATTTTGACTACAGCTCGGAGAAAAGAGATTCCCATAAACGCGATGGATATTACGGAGTTTGTGCTGAGAACAATAAAGTCTTGAGTTCGGAGTTCGGAGTTCAGAGTTCGGAGTCTTAATTTTGAGTTCTCCGAACTCCGAACTAAACTACTCCGAACTGCCCTATTGGGCGCAAATGGACAAACATCTCATCTTCTATATCATGTTTTTCCCCACGTTAATTTTTTTCTTTTGGGGGATGGGCCTCCGTATCGGCGTCTGGCTGGAGGGAACGGTTGAAGGGGCAGAGAATGCCGCCAAATGGGAAAAATACAAGATCTACATCAGGAGAGGCTGGAAAGGATTCTGGGCCAGGCCAGGTTGGTATATCAAAATCCTCATCACCGAAGTGATTTTCCATCGAAAACTCTTCGGCAAATCTTTTTACCGCTGGCTCGCTCATACTCTATTGGTATTTGGTTTTGTGGCTACCTTTGTTGTGGACATGATCAAGGGTTTTACTACCGGTTATCTTGTGGAATTGAGCCATAGCATCCCGTCCTTCTCTTTTGCCCGTGAGTTTGAGATTGGGTCGATCCGTCCTTTCCTTGATTTTTTTCTCGAGTTCTTCAGCTTTCTTATTCTGGTGGGTTGCGTCTTAGCTATTGTCCGCCGCTTTGTGATTCGCCCTGATCAACTCCGGACAGAAGAAGAGGATATCACCACCCTCCTATTCATCCTTTTTTTGGTGCTTTCAGGCTTTTTCATTGAAGGCTACCGCATCGCCCATCCTGAAGTCGTCCAGGCACACAATTACTTGGCTAATTTCACACCTGCGAGTGCCAATAATTGGATTTCTTTTGGGGGTTACTTTTTATCTCAATTCCTGAGAGATGTAAAAATCAATGCAGATTTCCTCTGGTACTTCCATGTGGTCCCAAGTCTCATCTGGTTTATCTATATCCCTCATAGCAAACTGCTTCATATCTTCACCTCTTCCATGACCGTCATTTCCGGCCGCCAAAAAGAATTACATAGAAAGTGAGGGATGTATGTATTTATTCGATCTCGGTAAACTTCCAGGCCAACAATCCATGCTCATCTTTCATGCCCTTGCCAGAATGGGCATCGAGGCTCTTGTTATTGTCTCCCCCAAAATACCTTTGGTGAGTATTGGATATTTCCAGGATGCCGAGCAGGAAGTGGATCTTCAATACTGTGAGGAAGCTGGGATTCCATTCATGCGAAGAGAGGTCGGTGGGGGGGCCACCTATTTAGATGAGAATCAGATTTTCTACCAACTCATCTGGAAAAAAGATAATCCAAAATTTCCCAGGGCGATCGATGAAATTTATACCTGGTTTTCCCAGGCACCAGTGGAAACTTACCGGATCTTCGGGATCGAGGCTGAATTTCGAGTCGTCAATGATATTGTCACCAAGGCAGGGAGAAAGATCGCAGGAGAAGGCGGAGGAAATATCGGAGACTGCATGGTCTTTGTAGGCGGGATCCTCCTCGATTTTAATTATCAAGCGATGAGCAGAATCCTCAAAGTCCCCGACGAAAAATTCAGGGACAAAGTTTATAAAACCATGGAAGAAAACTTGACCACGATGAAGAGAGAATTAGGAATGATTCCATCTCGGAAAGAAGTAGTCTCTGTCCTCAAAGAGAAATTTGAAAAAAAGGTGGGGGAGTTTACGCCGGCTTCGTTAAACTCGGAAATTTTTGAGAAGATGAGCCAAATAGAGGCATGGATGACCTCAGAAGAATTTCTCTTAAAAAAGACCCCCAGGATTCCAACCGGTGTAAAAATTAGAGAAGGAGTAGAGGTGCTTTATGGCCTTCATAAAGCGAAAGGAGGCATAATTCGAACAACAGAGGAGATTTCTGCGAAGAGAATTGAAGACATTACCATTTCTGGTGATTTTACATTTTATCCAAAAGAACGTCTCGACGGATTAGAGGGGTCTTTGGAAAAGATCCCTTTGGAAGAAGATCAGATTATTGAAAGAGTAGAAACTTTCTATGAAAAAGAAGAGGTGGAATCCCCCGGCGTAGAATCCAAAGATTTTGCTCAAACCATTCTGAATCCGCTTCCGGTTTTAAGAAAAACCAAGACCATAAATGAGTTGCCGCCCGCGTGTCATTGCGAACAGAGTGAAGCAATCTCATGGGATTGCCACGTCATCCCATTGAAGCGGGACTCCTCGTAATGACAACTTTATCAGACCGTTTACTACATAAAAACTTCACCTTCTTCCTGCACACAGAGACTTCAACATTTTAGACTAAGACCTTCACACTACTTATTTCTCGATCCGCACTTCCCAAAATTTAAAAAAAGGTGTATATTACAACCATAAATTGATGATGGAGATAAACAGAGGGGCAATTATATAATCCTTTTAATAATATTTTTTTGAAAAATGTGTCTGTTACTGGACTATTTTGAAACACAAAAAAACCCTTTGAGACATGCATAGGCTTATTTTTTGGGAAAACATAACAACAACATAAAAATAATGTTGAAGGTGCGCTGTGCTAACCTTCAACGCAGGAGTTGAAAAAATTGCATGTCCTCTCACTCCAGATAATGTTGATTTCTTCATGGCGAACGGGAATCCCATGGCTAAAGCTCTGAAAATAGCTTCTCAATTTGGTAACGAATACGACATCCTATACCTTCAGAAACAGTTTGAGCGGCTTCAGCAAATGCCCAACGCTAGCCGAATGTTTTTTAAAATTGCTTCTGCGCTGGACAAGGAGCAATTGGAAGATTATCTCGCCGAGGTTCGATATGCATTGGTATTTGCTGGACTCGGATTCCAAGTCGAAATAGAACCTGACGGCATTAAAGGGCCTGATCTAAAAATTTCACGGGACGACCATCAAGCCATCGTTGAGGTCACGCGCTTCCGTAAGATCCATCCAGGGCCATCTAAACTGGCCCTTTCAGACGAGAACCTACGGTTGCCAATCTATGGAAACCCACTACGAGACATTCGGAAGGCTTTCGACAAGTTGCTGTCAAAGTTTCCACAAGTAGAAGGTGAACAGGCTATCATTGCAATCTGGAATGATGATGGCGACCTTGAGGAGGGAGAAGTGAAGACAGCCATCAACGCCCTGTGCAACGATGCGGAGCGAGGTATCCTGTCACTCCCACATTGTCTATTATTTATCCTGTATAGCTCGCCGTGGGTACGTACAATAGATCACAAACAACTTTACTGTTTTCCGCTCCGTCATCTAGACCAGCCGGACCAAATCACGTGGCAAAGCGAGTTTGAGAGATTCACTGTCAGGGAGTATATTCAACGCGCACTGACTCAGCAAACAGGGAAGGGCTAATCCACGTCAGCAGTGCATATTTCGAATGATTGTTAGCCGTTTATTGGATAGACAATGATAGAGACATATATCAAAAAAATCGCATCAATCACCAGGCGAGGAGATGCTCGTGAGGAATCCTACTACCCTGCCCTTGCAGAACTTCTTGAACGGTTTTCCGAAACTAAAAGGAAAAAGAAGGTCCACGTCACTGTCCTGCCGAAGAAGACCGAAGCAGGCAATCCGGACTTTCGAGTCTGGGACGCCAAGTACTCTCAAGTTGGCTACGTTGAAGCGAAGTCACCGAAAGCTAATATCGATGAAATTGAGACCTCCGACCAATTGAAGCGCTACATTTCCACTTTTCCTAATCTTCTTCTGACAAATTTCTATGAGTTCAGGCTTTACCGAAACGGCCAGCGTGTTGCCCACGTTCTGCTCGCCCGACCATTTATTCCGGAGAAACTAAAAACCATTCCTCCTGCTGAGCACATTGATGAATTCTTGGCCTTACTAGAAAAGTTTTTTCAATTTTCGCTACCGAAAAAGTTCACCGCTGAGAGTCTTGCAAAAGAACTCGCCACACGCACCCGCTTCCTCAGAGATCAAGTTATCAAAGAGGAACTGCGCGAGGCATCTAGCCCAGGCGCAAAGAAGATTCATGGCTTCTATGAGGCATTCCAGAAGCATCTCATTTTCAATCTTAAGCCGGATGAGTTTGCCGACCTGTATGCCCAGACGATAACCTATGGCCTCTTTGCCGCCAGAAACCGAGCCAATGGAGCATTCAATCGAATCCTGGCTTACGATCTGATTCCCAAGACGATCGGTATCTTGCGCGACATCTTCCACTTCGTTTCATTTGACCCGCCTGAGCAACTCCAGGCAACCGTTGATGACATTGCGGAAGTCCTCGCAGTCGCAGATGTCAGAAACATTCTTCACCAGTATTTCAAAGAGGGCAAAGGAAGCGATCCGATTTTCCACTTCTACGAGACGTTCCTTGCTGAGTACAACCCTCAGGAGCGCGAGCGACGAGGCGTTTATTATACGCCAGAACCTGTTGTCTCTTACATTGTCCGATCTCTCAACATCCTTCTCAAGGAAAGATTTGCACGGCAGGACGGGTTTGCCACGCAATCCGTTACGGTGCTCGACCCTGCCGGTGGAACCCTCACTTTCCTCGCTGAAGCGGCGAAGCTCGCCATGGAAGAATTTGTCAGGAAGTACGGCGAAGGCTCAAAGGCAAAATTCATTGAGGATCACATTCTCAAACACTTCTTCGCCTTCGAGTTGATGATGGCTCCATATGCAGCGGGCCACTTGAAGATGGGTTACCTCTTGGAGGAGTTGGGCCACAAGCTCTCAGGCGATGAACGATTCCAGTTCTATTTGACAAATACGCTTGAGAAGGAGGAGTTTGCTCAGACATCGCTTCCGGGAATGGCTTCACTTTCAGAAGAATCTCATCTTGCCGGAAAAGTCAAAAAGGAGAAACCGATTCTTGTCATTCTCGGCAATCCGCCGTACTCCGGACACTCAGCAAATAAGGGGGATTGGATTAAAAATCAAATTGAGACCTATAAAACGGTTGATGGGAAACCCCTCGGCGAGAAAAATCCCAAGTGGCTTCAGGATGACTACGTCAAATTCATCCGATTCGGTCAATGGAAAATTGACCAGATCGGCGAAGGCGTCCTCGGATTTATCACGAATCACAGCTATCTCGATAACCCTACGTTTCGAGGAATGCGGCAATCGCTGATGGACTCTTTTGATGAAATATACGTCCTCGATCTTCACGGCAATTCACTCAAGAAAGAAAAAGCTCCTGATGGCTCCAAAGACGAAAACGTTTTTGACATCCAGCAAGGTGTGGCGATTGCTTTGTTTGTGAAAAGGAAAAAGAGCGCTACTTCAAAAATCATAAGACATAGTGAGATCTGGGGTAACCGAGAACAGAAATACGAATGGTTGACAAAAAATGAATTGAAGAAGACAAAATGGAGCGAGCTTAAGCCTTCTTCGCCCTTCTACTTATTTATCCCAAGAGACGAAAGACTGAATAAGCGGTTCCAATCCTATCCGAGCATTCCAGAGATTTTCCCTGTAAACAGCGTGGGAATTGTAACAGCAAGAGATCATCTGACGATTCATTGGACTTCTCATCAATTGTGGACAACAATAATGAATTTCATCTCGCTTGACCCCGAAATCGCCCGCCACGCGTACCAGCTTGGCAATGATGTTCGGGACTGGAAGGTAGAGTTGGCACAAGAAGACTTGAAGAAAAGCGGTCCAACCAAAGGGAATATTGTTCCCATCCTTTATAGGCCGTTTGACATTCGTTTTACATACTACACGGGCAGGTCAAAGGGTTTTCACTGTATGCCGCGTGGAGAAGTCATGCAGCATATGTTACAGCCAAATCTCGCGTTGTTGACGCATCGCCGAGAAGAAATCCAAATTCCATACACGCATTTTCTCGCCACAAATCTTATTTCAGAACATGGGGTTCTTTCTTCGAAGACTACCAACTATCAATTTCCACTTTATCTTTATAAAGAATCTGATTCCGGCGGCTCAAGCCGGAGAATGGGAATCTCTCGATATCAAACCATGTTTGTTTTTGAACCAGCGGCAGCATATTCGGTTCGTCATGCGAACATCAGTTCCGACTTGCTTAAATCCTTATCAAATGCTTATAAAAAGCAGCCTTCGCCCGAACAAATCTTCCATTACATCTATGCTATTCTTTATTCCAATGCTTATCGGAAAAAGTATGCGGAGTTTTTGAAGACCGATTTCCCCCGTGTCCCGTTCACGAAAGACCACAAACTTTTTTACAAACTTGCCGAGAGAGGCGAGGAGCTTGTTGAACTCCACCTGCTCAAGTCCAAGAAGCTAGCTAAACCCATTGCCAGGTGCGAAGGCTCTGGTGACCTTCGTGTGGAAAAAGTGACCTATGATCAAAACAAGGCTCGTGTTCACATTAACCCTGAGAAGTGGTTTAATGGTATTTCTCCCGAAGTCTGGGAATATCACATTGGTGGCTATCAGGTTTCAGAGAAATGGCTCAAGGACCGGAAGGGCCGGGAGCTTTCATCCGAAGAAGTTGCCCACTACACCAAGGTAGTAACCGCCATCGCAGAGACAATCAGCATACAACGGGGTCTTGACGATCTATTTGCAGAAGTTGAAACGAACCTCCTTGAAGCGACACCGTGATATGGGGTCGAACGAATGACGACAGATGAGTTTAAGGTCTTTCGGCAAATTGCCCTCTTAGGCACTGCGACATTCTTGGAGCGCATCGTTCCTAAAGAAAAACTGGAATTAGAGTACATTCGCTTTAATAAAACAAATGCCAGGAATTTCCTGCTATTGAAATTGCTAACAGAGGTCCAGAAAACTGGGTTTGTATTTTCCAGATGGATTAAATCTTTGGAAAGTAATGGTTCATCGAAGCCTAATAGTGTAAATGACCAAATTATGGAAACATTTATCGACGAACAGAGCCTATGGCAAAGGAAATTGATGGAAGGTCTCGTGGTTCTTATCAATTTCTCATCGACTAATGAGTTACCCTTTTACTACCACTTTCTCCTGCTACAAGAGTTGGATCGTTACCGCAATATGCTACTGGAACAAAAGGACTTCTTTTCTCGTGGAAGTGCACTTACACAAAAGAATATAATGTTGCTTACTAAGCAAATCCAATCTGTCGAAAATGAGATCGGCGATCTCTCTAAGTGCTGGTATCTCTTCAAAACAAGACCAATTAGCAGAAGGAAAAAGGGACCGGTCATATCAAGAATGCGACAGCAATTTAAAAAGGCCCTTTTGGCAGCAACGCAGAGTGAGAGAACCGCCTTGGTCTATACATACGGCCTGTCGTATGGCGAAACCAGCGGCAACATCCACTTCAACGTAACGAGGCTTGACATAACTGACCTACGTGTCCGGTTTTCTTTTGGGTTTGCACAATGCGGGCAGCTTGGTGGGGTGGGGTCAAAGCTACACTATACACTTTTCTCGGTTGATTGATAAAAAATAGGACAGCGACCATTTAAAAATGAAGGCAAAGAAACTTCACATGTTACTCCAGTGGACGGCCGATAGCCGCCGCTGATTTCTGAATCTATCCAATTGTCATGATTGCCCTTGACATGCAACAAACGTTATTGTATCTTTTTTGTAGATACATTAAGGAGGTAATTCTATGAAAACACGTGTGCAGAAATGGGGCAACAGTCTTGCCTTACGCATTCCAAAGTCATTTGCGGCTGAAGTGGGACTTGATCCAAACTCATCGGTTGAGATGTCACTTAGGAATGGAAAACTCATTGTAGTGCCTTCCGATAAACCCAAATTCACTCTCAGACAACTCTTAGCGCAGGTGACCGAAGAAAACCTTCACCATGAGGTTGATACTGGCTCGGCGGTGGGAGGTGAGGCGTGGTAAACTCGAAACCTTATGTTCCTCAACGAGGTGATATTATTTGGATTACCTTAAACCCCCAGGCAGGGCACGAGCAAGCTGGACGGCGGCCTGCCTTGGTGCTTACGCCCGCAACTTATAATGGCAAGGTTGGTCTTGCTATCCTATGCCCCCTCACCAATCAAATCAAAGGCTATCCATTCGAGGTTCTCGTCCCTCCAGGTCTATCCATTACCGGAGCAATCTTGGCTGATCAAGTAAAGAATTTGGATTGGCGCGCCAGGGGTGCAGAATTGATATGTAGTTTGCCGCGTAGAACAGTAGCTGAAGTGTTGGAAAAACTTGCTACATTACTGTCAGGGTAAGGGTGTAGCTCTTCTTCCAATTAAATAGTCGCGCTGTTTGAGGGTTGAAAGACTTGACACAACCTGAAAAGACAGAACATATGCATCGATTAAATAAAAAATATTGCGCTATCTATGTCAAAATGGGGAGGTCGGTCCATATTCTATATTTAATGGGCGACTAAAGTCGCCCCTACCCATTTTTAGTCTATTTCGTTTCTTTGGTTAACTAAATAAACCAGAGAACCCAAATTAACTGAAAATCTGAAATCCCTGTCTGCCGCAGGCAGGCGCAATCAGGATAGGATCTCCTTCAGGGCTCCCATCAGGCACTGGATGCTCTGGATGCGGCAGGTCTCGCCCATCAGGCCGACTCTCCATATCTTGCCCTTCAGCTGACCCAGACCTCCCCCTACCTCGATATTGTATTCATTCAGGAGCCTCTTCCGTATCGGGACATCCTCGACCCATTCGGGAAGATGAACCGAAGTCAGCATGGGCAACCGATATCCTTCCTGGGCGAACGGTTTAAACCCAAACCCCTCCAGCTCCATCTTTAACCGGTCCCCCAGCATTTGATGGCGCTGAAATCTTGCCTCCAGGCCTTCCTCAAAGATAATCCTCAGCCCCTCCCTCAAGGCATAGAACATTGAAGCGGGGGCGGTATGGTGATAGATCCTCTCTTCTCCCCAATATTTTTCAAGCAATAACAAATCCAGATAGAAGCTCTGAACTTTTGTCTTCCGGGAGCGAAGAACATCCATTGCCTTGGGGCTTACGGTGATTGGAGAAAGTCCGGGGGGAACGCTAATTCCTTTCTGTGAGCAACTGTAACAGATGTCGATCCCCCTTTCATCCACCTTCAACTCACACCCCCCCAGGGAGGTGACCGCATCGACCAGAAAGAGTGTATCGGTCTTTCTACAATAGGCTCCGATTTCCTCAAGAGGCTGCATCACTCCTGTGGATGTCTCAGCATGAACAACAGCGCAGGTTTTTGTTCCGGGATGATCCTTCAGGGCTTTAATCATTTTTTCAGGTTCGATGATCTTTCCCCAATCCTGTTCGATCCGGATGACCTTTGCCCCGCATCGGGCAGCCACCTCTGTCATCCTTTCTGCAAAAAAGCCATTGACTCCAATCATGACCGTATCACCGGGTTCCACAAAATTGACAAAGGAAGCTTCCATTCCCGAGCTCCCTGTTGCAGAAATGGCAAGGGTATTTCGGTTCTTTGTCTGAAAAAGACCCCTCAACATCTCGCTGATCTCGTCCATACAGGCTAAAAGTTGAGGGTCGAGATAACCGATCACCGGGTTTAGCATTGCCTGATAAACACGGTAATGGACATTGCTCGGCCCGGGCCCCATCAGAAGCTTGGGATTTGGATGCATATCTCCCACCGTCCATCTTTCCATTATCAAACCTCCTTCAAGAGATTTCTGAGAAAGTCCCGAAATCTCTGATCAAGAGAGCGAGGAGTAGTTTTTCGAGGCTCTCTCCAAATCTAATTTCATTCCATCGCTGGCAGCGATCACTTTTTTTCCGACTTCTTTCTCCAACTCGGCAGCAACGACCCAGGGCTTGGCCTTGATCATGGTCATCCCGAAGTGTGTGAGGATGGTCAATTTCGGCTTTGTCTTCTTCAGGATGGTCTTCACATCTTCAATGGAGAGATGGTCGATCGGATCATCCCCGATAGGTTTAAGCCGAACGACATGAATGATAAGGATCTCCCCTCGATAAAGATTTGGAAGCTCAGGGAAGAACTTGGTATCGGTTATGAAAGAAATCGTAAAAGGCTCAGTTTTGAAATTGAGACCGTAGGTCTCCACCCGATGCTGGTGTTTTCGGGCGGTCGAGAATTGAATGTCCCCGATTCGGTATTCAGAGTTTTCTCTCAACACTTCCACCTTCTCAACATAATCCATTAAATATTTAAAGACGACCGGATCCTCCTCAAGGGCATCCCTGGGGGCGAAGAGGAACCCCCTTTTCTTAAACCCTCCTTCGGTCATCGCCTCGATCATGACATTGACATCGCCGGAATGGTCTAAGTGTTTATGGGTGAGGAGAATGCCCTCCAATGTGGATGGCTCTAATTTCGGTTTGCTGCCCAGACACCGAACCAGGGCACCGGGCCCTGGATCGATGTAGAGATTTGTTTTACCCACTGAGAGCCAAACTCCTGCAGAGGCTCGAAGTTGCTTCAACACCACAAATCGGGCACCTGCCGTGCCTAAAAATTTAATAAAAGACATAAGAAAGAAAGTTTAGCGTAAGTTTATTCGTTTTCGAGTTCTCTTAACCTCTTCTCATCCAGTCCGATATAATGCCCCACTTCATGGATCACCACCTCTCTCACTTTCTCCTCAACCTCCTCTTTTGTTTTACACATTGACTCAATGGGAGCTTGAAAGAGGGTGATCTTATCAGGGAGGACATTTCCGTAGTAAAATCCTCTCTGATCGAAAGGGACGCCTTGATAAAACCCCAATAATTCATATGGCGATTGGAGTCCCATCTCTGAAAGAAGATTCTCAGAGGCTCGATCCTCCACCACCACACCGACGTTTTCCATCTTCTTTTTAATGAACTTTGGAAGCCTCTTCAGTGCTGAAATGACTATCTCCTCAAACTCTTTGCGGGTCAGCTTCATAAGAAAGGGTTCAAGGATTCAAGGGTTCTAGGGTTCAAGGTTCTATTTTTAAGGTCTTCACTAGACCCCTTGACCCCTTGACCCCTCGAACCCTTTTTTATTTTTGCAGCTCCGGAACGATCCTTTCAAAGTAATCCAGAACTTGTGGGTTCATTAAGGCATCCCTGTTTAGAACCGGTCTGCCGTGAATGATATTGGTGACCGCACTCTCCACCTTTTTCATATTCAAGGTATAGGGAGCTTCCGGCATTTCCATAATGATGGCTGGGACATGACGTGGAGAAGCCTTTCCCCGAAGAGTCTTTTTAATTTGGTCCTTCAACTCCTCTGTTAAACTAGCGCCCGGAGCAAGCTTCACGAAGAGGATGATGCGCTGATCTCCCTCCCAATTCTGCCCAATGGCCAGGCTGTCGGCAACCCCTTCTATCTTCTCAACCACATTATAAATTTCGGCTGTGCCGATCCGGACACCGGAGGGTTTTAGAACGGCATCGGAACGGCCATAGAAAGTCATGCCCCCTGTGTCCCTATGCATGACAATGTAATCGCCATGGCGCCAAACATTGGGGTAGTGCTCAAAGTAGGCGCTTTTATACTTTTCCCCATTGGGATCGTTCCAGAAATAGAGAGGCATACAAGGAGCTGGAGCCTCGCATACCAACTCTCCCTCCTTATCCCATACTAGCTTTCCTTTTTCATCATAGGCCTTCACCTTCATGGCCAAGGCAGGCCCTTGCAATTCCCCGGCATAGACGGGTTGGATGGGGCTGCCGATGGCAAAGCAGCCATTGATATCCGTGCCACCGGAAATGGAATTGAAATGGAGATCCTGTTTGATCTCCCTGTAGACATACTCGAAACCTTCTGTTGAGAGAACGGAGCCTGTTTGAGAAATCTCTCTGAGGGAGGACAGATCGTAATCCTTCCCGGGTCGAATCCCTTCGCTCCGGAGGTAGTTGATATAACTCGCACTGAGGCCAAAAACGGTGATCTTTTCATCCTGCGCCATTTTCCACATCGCCCCAGCATCAGGATAGTTCGGGTTGCCGTCGTACAAAACGATGGTTGCCCCGACGCCCAGCGAGCTGAGTAACCAGTTCCACATCATCCAGCTGCAGGTAGTAATGTAAAAAATCTTGTCCTCGCGCTTAAGATCTGTATGCAGGATGAGTTCTTTCAAGTGGTGAATCAGAATGCCACCCGCACTCTGAACCATACACTTGGGCTTGCCGGTGGTTCCGGAGGAGAACATGATGAATACGGGATGGTCAAAGGGTAACTGTTCAAACTCAAGGCTAGGCTCCTTCTCTATGGCCAGAAAGTCCTCATAATGGACAGCGTGAGGAATATCGCTGAGATCCGGCATATCTCCCACATAGGAGACAACGACTACTTTCTTCAGGGAAGGGATGGCTTTGGCGACTTCCGCTGCATTCCCCAAGGTGCTGAAGCTCTTTCCTTTATAAAAATAGCCGTCCACTGTAAACAAGACCTTGGGTTCAATTTGACCGAGTCGATCCAGCGCAGCCAGGGCTCCGATGTCAGTAGCACAAGAAGACCAGACTGCTCCGACACTGGTTGCAGCCAACATCGCAATGGCAGTCTCTATCATGTTTGGCATGTAGCCAGTTATCCGATCTCCTGGAATAATTCCTATTTCGCGCAGGGATTTTGCCAGCCGGGCTACCGTCGCATAAAGCTCTGCATAGGACATCCTAACAGATTTTTGTGTTTCTCCCCTGAAGATAAAAGCCATCCGGTCATCTCGATATCGCAGTAGATTCTCTGCAAAATTCAGCTTTGCCCCGATGAACCACTTTGCCCCTGGGAAATGACTAAGGTCGTCTACTACCTGATCATACCCTTTTGAGGCCTTGATCTCTGCAAAGTCCCACATGGCTGCCCAGAAATCAGGGATACGATCGATGGACCACTGATATAATTCATCAAAGGATTTAAAGTTTTTCCCATACTTCTTGTTGACAAACTCGATGAACCGAGTCATGTTGGCATCCTTAATCCGATCCTCAGGTGGCACCCATAGAGGCTTTTTTGAAGGCTGTATGGAAGGTTTCTTTGCAGGCTTTTTCAAAGGCTTTTTTTTCAAAGGCTTTTTCATAAAATCCCCCCTCCTTAAATAAATCGAAATTTTTGCGAATTAACGCTAATTGAATACCATTCCTTAAGGGTTTCCGTCAAGAAGTATTTGCCATCTTAAAAAATATTGTGTTATCTTTAGCTAATTTAAAGGAGGGCTGGATGGGACCCTTATCAGGGATAAAATTGCTTGATCTTTCAAGGCTTTTGCCAGGTCCTTTTTGTTCTCTCCTCCTGGCAGATTTAGGGATGGAAGTATTGAAGGTCGAAGATCCAGAACAGGGGGATTACCTCCGGAAGATAGGCCCAATTCGGAAGAAGGACAGTGCTCATTTTCTGGCTTTGAATCGAAATAAAAAAAGCATGACATTAAACCTCAAGCTGGAAGAAGGAAGGGAGATTTTTTATAAACTGACTCAATCGTATGACATCGTATTAGAGAGTTTTAGGCCGGGAGTGATGGACCGCCTTGGTATCGGTTATCAGGAACTGAAAAAGAGAAATCCCCGGGTGATCCTCTGTTCCCTTTCGGGATATGGGCAGGACGGACCTTATCGAGAGAGATCCGGTCATGACATCAATTACATCGGCTTAGGAGGAGTGCTCGGGATAACTGGAGTGAAAAATGGGGCCCCTATTCTTCCGGGCGTTCAAATCGCCGATATCGGCGGAGGAGGGATGATGGCAGCCATCGCCATCCTCGCTGCGGTCATCTGCCGACAAAAAACGGGCGAGGGGCAATTTCTGGATATCTCCATGTTCGATGGTGTCATTTCCTGGCTCTCCATGCATGCAGGAAAATATTTCATGGATGAAGAACTTCCGAAGCAGGGGGACATGCATTTGACGGGGAGATATGCTTGCTATCAAGTCTATCCCACAAAGGATGGGAGATACATGTCCCTGGGTGCAATGGAACAGAAATTCTGGAAGAATTTCTGTGAAGCGATCGGACGGAAAGACCTCATTTCAAAACAGTACATAGAGGGAGAGGAACAGCTTCGTGTGATCGAAGAGATTCAAAAACTTTTTAGAACCAAGACGCAAATGGAGTGGGTGGACTTTTTCAAGAATGTGGATGCGTGCTGTGAACCCATCCTGAATCTTGAAGAGGTTTTTCATCATCCTCAAGCTCTCCACAGGCAGATGGTGATGGATTTCGAACATCCTGTCGAAGGAAAAATGCGCCAGTTAGGTCATCCCATCAAATCATCCCGATTCTCTTTTGAAATCCGTACTCCCCCACCTGCTTGGGGAGAACATACGATCGAGATCCTGAAAGCGATTGGCTATTCGGAAAAAGAGATACAATATTTCAGAGAGGTGAAGGCAATCTAGTATAGATAGGATTCAAGGGGTCAAGGGGTCAAGGGGTCAAGGGTTCAAGTGAAGATCCAAAAAAACTAAAAACTCGAACCCATGAACCTCCGGACCCTTGAACCCTTATATTTAGGATGATGATGGCTAAAATTGAAATCGATCAAGAGCGATGTAAGGGATGTGGACTCTGTACCATCTCCTGTCCGAAAGGATTGATCCGGATCGGAGAAGAAATCAATCGTCAGGGATATTTTTATGTCCTCTGGGATAATCATCAAACATGCACTGGATGCGCCATCTGCGGAGAGATCTGTCCGGATGTTGTCATCCGGGTGTGGAGGTAAACCCCGTTAGAAAAGAGGGCTTTGACACGGCCCTCATTAGGGAGCTGATGCTTTCTATTTCTGCCGTCCCCAGTATAAATGCCGGGGCATTCTAACGGGGTAAAGATGGTGATAGTGAATAGTGATCGTGATAGTAAAAAAGAACGATAAAAAAACAGAAGTTCTACCATCACCATCACTTGTCACCATCACAAATTAGGCTTAAGACTATATGGACCAACATTCTGAAAAAATACTGGTCAAGGGGAATGAAGCCATTGCCATGGCTTCCATTGATGCAGGCTGTCTCCTCTATTTCGGATACCCCATCACTCCTCAGAACGACATCCCAGAATACCTCTCCAAACATCTTCCTACTTTAGACGGGGAGTTCATTCAGGCTGAAAGTGAAATCGCCTCCATCAATCTACTCTTGGGGGCTTCAGCCACTGGAGCGAGGGCCATGACCTCCTCTTCCAGTCCTGGAATCTCCCTCATGCAAGAAGGAATTTCCTATATGGCAGGAAGTGAACTCCCAGCAATGATCGTCAATATTTCAAGGAGCGGTCCTGGACTGGGAGGCATTTCACCTTCTCAGGGTGACTATTTTCAAGCAACCCGGGGAGGAGGACATGGAGATTACCGGATGATCGTCCTTGCCCCTTCAACGGTTCAAGAAATGTACGATCTGACTTTCCTCGCTTTTGACCTCTCCGATAAATATCGGAACCCTGCTATGATTCTGGGAGATGCCCTCATCGGACAGATGGAGGAACCCCTCATTCGGAGAAGGCCTGAAAATATGGCCCTTCCACCTAAGGATTGGGCCTTGACTGGAGCTAAGGGAAGAAAGCCCAACCGTCTTAAATCCCTTTATCTTCAAGATGGGGAGCTTTCGGAACATAATTGGAAACTTTATCAGAAATACGAGCGGATGAAAAAAGAGGAGGTCCGTTTTGAAAGCTTTTGGGTGGAGGATGCCCGCCTAGTCATTGCGGCCTTCGGAAGTATGGCCAGGGTTTCAAAAACCGCTGTCGAGTTAGCAAGGGAAGGAGGAATGAAGATAGGTCTCTTCCGCCCCATCACCCTCTTCCCCTTCCCTGAAAAAGCGCTTCTTGAACTGTCTCAAAAGGTCAAACTATTTTTAACTGTTGAATTGAATACAGGGCAGATGGTAGAGGATGTGAAGCTTTCAGTGAGTCGGGATGCCAAGGTCTACTTTTACGGAAAACCTCCGGGCTCCCTGCCTTCTCCAGAGAATGTATTGGAAGAGATAAAAAAATACTATGACTAATTTTAAAATGTAACTTTGGGTTATGAAACACCAAATTCCAAGCACCAATAACCAAATAATAACCAAAAACTCAATGACCAATATTCAAAAGAACTCAAAATCTTTTGGTGATTGGAGTTTGAAGATTGGATATTATTTGGTAATTGGAGTTTGGTGATTGGAATTTAACACTTAGGGGCAGCGGAAGGCACTTTTATTCAAAGAACTAAAGCGTTACGAATCTTAAATCTGAGATGAGGTTGAGATGGAACTTGTCTTCAAACGCCCAGAAAGCTTAATTGATGTCCCTTTCCATTTCTGTCCAGGATGTCATCACGGAATTGCCCATCGCCTGGTAGCGGAGGCGATTGACTATTTCAAGATCAGAGAAAAGACGATCGGGGTCGCCTCGGTAGGGTGTTCCGTCTTCATGTATGACTACTTTGATATCGATGTCTTGGAGGCGCCTCATGGCAGAGCCTCGGCGGTGGCCTCCGGAGTAAAACGTGCCAGGAAGGACCGGATCGTTTTTACCTACCAAGGAGATGGAGATCTGGCTTCCATCGGGATCGCAGAGGTCATCCATACAGCCAACCGGGGTGAAAAAATCACCATCGTCTTTGCTAACAATACGGTTTACGGGATGACCGGAGGGCAGATGGCCCCGACGACCCTCCTTGGACAGAAGACCACCACGAGCCCCTATGGGAGGGACTTTACCTATGACGGTTATCCCATTCGAATGGCAGAGATGCTGGCCACTTTAGAAGGAAGTGCTTTTGTGGCAAGAGTAGCTGTAAACAATCCAGCTAATTTGATGAAGGCAAAGAAAGCAGTCCGCAAGGCCTTTCAGATGCAGATCGAAGAGATGGGTTTCTCCTTTGTTGAGATATTACTGGCCTGTCCGACCAATTGGGGAATGACCTCTTTAGAGGCAAATCGCCGGGTCGAAGAAGAGCTGATTCCTTACTTCCCATTGGGCATCCTGAAAGAACGGAAAATGGCAGACTACTTATAAATTCGAAGCACGAAATCCGAAACTCGAAACAAATTCGAATGACAAAAGCACTAAATTCAAAAAAAATCATTTTCGATTTTGGAAATTTGGTCATTAGAATTTCGGAATTGTTTCGGATTTCGAAATTCGAATTTCGGATTTATCCAACGAACCCTAGAATTTTATTGTATTCAGGGTGAATGTACAATGGTCAGCGAAAAATTTTATTACGACGTGATTATCTCGGGGTTTGGTGGCCAGGGAGTGATGGTCATCGGAAACCTATTGGCTTATGCGGCCATGAAGGAGGGGAGACATGTTACCTACCTCCCCATCTATGGAGTGGAGATGAGGGGGGGCACAGCCAATTGCACGGTCGTCCTCTCTTCCCGGGAGATTGGATCTCCTGTTGTCGAAAGACCTCATGGCGCCATTGTCATGAATCTACCCTCTTTGATTAAATACGAACCCCGTATTCTCTCCGATGGACTTCTGCTAATCAATTCCTCTCTCATCGATCTCAAGGAAACCTCACGGAAAGATATCAAATTCCTTCCCATTCCAGTCAATGACATCGCCATCGAAAATGGAAACCCGAAGCTCGCTAATATGATCGCCTTAGGTGCTTTTATTGAAAAGACCAAACTGGTTCGGATGACCTCTCTGTTTGAATCCCTTGAAAAAATACTGGATGAGCGCTATCATCAACTCATCCCATCCAATATCAAGGCTATTCAGATTGGAGCCGAATTCGTTCAATCACTTTGAGAGGGCCTGCCCTGTGGAGTAGTGAAGCTTACTCCACAGGGTGAAGGGAAAGGAAGAATTATGGAAGAAAAAAAGGGTTTTGAAGAAATCCGAGTGGGAGAGAAGATTAAGGAACTGAGAGAGAAAAATGGACTTTCATTAAAAGGGTTGGCGGATTTGACAGGATTTTCGACGGCTCTTCTCTCTCAAATGGAAAATCACCTCGTCTCCCCATCTCTCGGAACGATGATTAAACTGGCGAACGCCTTGGGGGTAAGAGTGGGGGATTTACTGGGTGAGACCCAAGGAGAACCATTCACCATTGTGAGGAGGAACGAACGAAAAAGCGTCTCCCGCTTTGCCTCAAAGGATGGAGTGAAATATGGTTATTCGTACGAATCTTTAGGGTATGAGAAGAAAAATCGTCATATGGAACCGTTCATTGTGACCCTGGAGCCCGCGACGGTGAAAACCACCAAGACCTCTGTCCATGAAGGAGAGGAATTCATCTTTGTCCTGGAGGGCGAGATGGAGGTGATCCTCGGAGACCACACGGATGTCCTTTACACGGGCGATTCGATTTATTATGATTCGACCATTCCCCACCGGGTCCAATGCCATCAGGATAAGGTCACGAAAATTTTAGCGGTGCTCTATGCTGCCAGCACATAAAAAGATCATTGCAAATTTAACATCCCTCACTCTTCCCCTCTCCCCATGGGGGAGAGGGAGGGGGTGAGGGGGATCTTTAGTAGGTCAATATAGCCAATGCACAAGATGAAAATACGATTCATCTTCCTTTCTCTTATATTCCTCTTTCTGTCATGGCCCGATTCTGCGATCAGCCAACCGCCTCTCAAGGTGGGAGTTCTCATCCCTTTTACCGGCCGATGGGGGGATTCAGGGAGGGAATGCGCAAAAGGTATGCTGGACGCTGGGAAATGGATCAACCAACGAGGAGGAATATATGGACGGAAATTGGAGATTTTCCTCATCGACGACACCTCACAGATTGCTGAAACCATGGCAGCCTACCGAAAATTGAATGAAGGAGATCGCATCCTCCTCTTCTATATTTATTCAACAGAGACAGCCCTTGCCCTTCTTCCTCATATCCATTTCGATCGAATCCCTACCTTTGTCAACACTTTTTCCTCCCCTTTTGCCGATACTTCCAAATATCCCTATATGTTTTCAGTCACCCCAACTCTTCTCGACCTGTCAAAAATTGCGATGAAATTTATCTCAGCGAAATCCGGCATCAAGATGAGAAAAACAAAAGTCGTCTTCGTTGGATCTCCTGACCATCTCGGCCAACATTTTTTAAATGAAACGAAGGAATATGCCAAAACCCTGGAGCTCGATATCGGGCCGGACATCTGGATCTCCGACCTTTCCACACCCTCGGACAAGACGCCGAAAACCCTATCCTCCTCCCTCTCAGCGATGAATTCATACAATCCCGACTTCGCTTACTTGAGCCTCACCTCAAAAGAAGCCCTTTTCATCCTTCAGGAGGCCAAGGGGCTGGGTCTGAAAACAAAATGGATCTGCAACATGAAGGCCTTTGATGAAACGCTCGTCTCTTTCGATGGGGTTCTGGGAGTGCAACCCATATCACCCTTCGGAGAAGATATTCCCGGAATGACTGTAATTAAAGAGACCCATCAGAGATGGCATCCCTACGATTCTCATACGGTCTCTTATGTTGAAGGGTGGGCCACCGCACAGGTGATCGCAGAAGCCCTGGGAAGATCACTTCCGGAACAAAGGCTTTCTCGTGAAAGGGTGAAGGCCTCCCTGGAAGGGTTTAGAGATTTCGTTTTAGGAGGTCTTATTCCACCTCTGACCATTACAGCTAAGGATCATCGACCCAGTGTGGAGTCCAGAATCTTCATCATCAAAGAAGGAAAGCTTTCACGACACACTGGCTTCATCTCTTTGGGAAGGTAGCAAACGGAAAACTCCCTTTTTTTCGGTTTTCATAGCTTCGATCTGGAACTCCGATATAAGGATCAAAGATAGTTATGGTGCCGCAAATCGATTAGCCGCAAGTATGTGGATGAATCAAGGAGGCGAAAGTCCGGTGTACTTAGTATAGATCGAGGCCCGGGTTACT
>JBFMAE010000061.1:0-5838 GCA_040756085.1 Thermodesulfobacteriota bacterium
AAGAATCTGATCTCATCTTTAGAAAAATCTCGAGGGGTGGCTGTATAGAGAGAAAGAATTCCAATGACCTTATTTTTAACCATTACCGGGACGATCAGCATAGAAGAGATTCCTTCAGCTTTTTTGGCCTCATGCTCTTCTAACCTGGGGTCCGTGGTGGCATCACGGGCATGGAGATATCCTTCTTTCATTACAATGGATGCTATTTTTCCTACACGGAGGTGCAAATGAAAATATTTTTCAGAAAGGCCTTTCTGGGAGGCCGGTATAAATTCACCCCTCTCCTCATCGATCAGCCAGAGACAGGCGGCCTTTGCTTTCATGGTGTCAATGACACTCTGAACAATTAATTTCAGAAGTTCTTCCCTGTCGACAGTTGTTCCAAAAGCCAAACTCACTTCACAGATGGTTTTGAAATAGTCATTTTTAGCTACCATGGTTTATCTCCTTATCTCCTGACTGAATTTTTTTACCTTTTTTCGAAGAGACTTGGCGTTGGATTTTTATCTTTATATCTGCGGTCTTCTGAAGGGGTGGAGTTGGATCTGATTCCTTTATTTCTAATTCGTCTCTATCTTTTAGCCATCTGGCGATCTTGGGGGCAAATTCTTTTTGACACTTAGAACTGACATAGATGCCAATGTGGCCCGTATCCAGGCACATATTCTCGGTATCTTTGCTCCCCACTTTACTGGTGATGAGTTCACAAGCATCCGGGGGAACCAGATGGTCAAACTGACCGTAAATGTTTAAGAGGGGCATGGTGATTTTTTTAAGATCCACACGACGTCCTCCAACTTCCATCTTGCTCTGGATGAGCAGATTCTTTTGATAACAATCCCTGACAAATTGTCGGAAAGTCTCTCCAGGGACATCCGGGCTATCAAAGATCCATTTTTCCATACGGATGAAGTTCTCTACAAAGGCTTTGTTGTCCATGTTTTCAAAAAAACCCACGTACTTATCAATCACCAAACGGGCTGGGTTAAGGAGTAAAAAACCAAAATTCATCAGATCTCCAGGCATATTACCAAAGGTATCCACCATCAAGTTCACGTCAACTTCTTTCATCCAGACATGTAATAGGCCTTGATTCGTGTCGAAGTTGGTGGGGCTTACCGTGGTAACCAGGTTCTTGATCTTTTCAGGATGGAGGGCTGAGTAAATGACGCAAAAGGTCCCACCCATACAGATTCCCATCAAGTTGATCTTAGGGAGATGATGAGTCTGTCGAATAAAGTCGACGATGTTATCCATATAACCGTTAACATGATCATCAATGGAGAGATATTTATCCTTGCGGGTCGGGTAGCCCCAATCGATCATATAGAGATCAATTCCATCTTTGAGGAAACTCTGCACCACACTCCTTCCAGGCTGGAGGTCGAGCATGGTCTCCCGGTTGATCAAGGCATAAACGACGAGAAGGGGATGTTTTAGCTGAGTCTTTGTCACGGGTAGGTAATGCTTTAGCTTAACCCGGTCTTCCTGATAGACGATCTCGCAGGGGGTGGTAGCAATCTCAGTATCGAGTGGACTGAGCAAGACATCCGACGCCTTCTGTGCGCGCGCTTGTATTTTCTCGGCTTCCTCAGCTAAATTTTTTAAAATAAGATCCACAGGAATTTTGGGCTGGTCCATCAGTCATCCTTTATTGCAGGAAATAAAGCTAATCTCTTCCTTTTCTCTTTTCGAGCTCCTTTACCTTCTTTTTTAATAGGTAAAGCTCTTTGTAAAGTTCATCCATATCTTTGCTGGTCGGGATAGAAAGGGTTCTCAAGCCATCATTGAGAAGCTCTTGTCTGGCAAGCATGAAATTTTCCATAGCACTAAGAGTATTGCTCAAAACACGGATATATCCATTTGACTTGAATAGAGTCATGTAATGGCCTTCGAGAATTTTTATCCACATTCGATAGTAGTCTTGGGAGCTTTCAGGAAGCTTCCCCTCTTTGGTCAAATCATCAACCCTTTCTTGCATGACCTTGAACGATTTTTCCATGGGCAGATATAGAAGATGTGTGAATTCAGCCATCGCAGCCTGAAAAAGGTTGAATTTATCCATAGTCTGGCTCATTCTCTCCTGATAAAAACGGGTCAATCCCAGCTGGGGTATGTTCAGGAATTGTTTGAATTCCTTTTCATAGATTTCAATCCATGCATTGAGCGCATCCTGATCAAGGTTCTCAAACTTAAAGGGCTCGGGCCTCTGTCCGATTCTTCCCATCCGTTCCATCCATTGTTTCTGCAGGTCAAAATATCCTTTCCATGCCGTTTCGGCCATCTTCAAGAAGATTTCGGGAAGGGTATTAATTCCTCTAAAGAGGACTTCCATGGATCCAGGTTCACTCAGAGTTGAATACAATGTCTGCCACATTTTTAAAGCAGACAACCAAGATTCTTGTGCTCGGCCTTTCGTGTCCTTCTTGGAGGAAATAGGCGTCCCGGAAATCTCGGAATATCCAGACCATATCTGGGCTATTGATCCCCAAAACTCTGTTGCCGATTTTATCCAGGCCTCGAAGAGAGACTTGTGATCCGATGTTTCATACCGATCCTGATTCATCATTATTCCTCATGTCTGGTAAACCCCGTCAGAAGGTCTTCGACCTTCCAGCGGGAGGGCTCATTCACCCCGTTAGAGAAAGTCTCTAACAGGGCAAGCGGGGCTTTCTAACGGGGTAAAGGATGAACGCAACAGTGTTTTTGCTCTCCTCACCCACCTTATACCATGATAAGGAGGATCAACATAAATGAATACACCACTAAAGTTTCAAACTATTCTTTGACTGTGGGAAAAGATTTCTGAAAAAATTGCGCCATACCCCCCATCAACTTCTGAAACTGATCGCTCTGCTTTTTAACAAGTTCTTGAAACCCTATTATCACTTCTCCCTGATCAATGCCTTTCTCTGTCAGAAGAATTCTTAAATGTTTTATGGTTGCCTCCTGGGTTGCAACTTCCTCTTTGAGTTCCTCATATTTTTTTACCAATGCGAGGTGTTCTTCCTTGGGCACGACGCCTAACAGACTAAGATAATCCTTAAGAGAATTCTGAAAAGCCTTTTGGGCCTTTTCCAACGTCTTTAAATAATCGGGACTCCCTTCCGTCAGGCGATCAAGCCCATAAAACTTTCGGAACGTCTCCGTCAGATCTTCAAAACCGCTGAAGCCCTGATGGATCCATCGGGTCATGTCTTCCAATTGCTTTTGTCCTTTGGCGACATGGATCAAAAAATTCCCCCAGAATTCCAAAAAATGTTTGTCCATCAGATTAGCTTCACCCCTCCTCTTCCAGGTCCAATTGGTAACGGACGGGACCGCGACAGTTATTGGGAAAACGTGTGTGAAGGGCGAACTCCGATTCTGGATCAGACCAGGAAGTGGCTATGCCTCCATGGCCTTTGGGAAACACGCAGACCTCAGCATCGATATAATCTAATGGGGCGAGGGCGGCTTCTTTGTTCACGAGGTCGTCCTTTTCAGCATAGCAGATGAGGAATTTGATCCCTTTCTCCTTCAAGCGGCTGAAATTTAATTTTCGACCGAAAAGGGTCACGGGTAGCGTTCCGTCTTTGGCCACAGGAATGGTGTAGGAATCGAAACTCATTTTGATAATGGCCGCAGGCAGATCCCTACGGTCATATATCAACCAGTGGTTCAGAGCCGCCGCTGTCTTGCTGATCCTAACTTCTTTGTCGCCAGGAGCGTTCAGCATCATCAGGTCTCGATAGAAGGAAAAAATGGGGGCTTCCTTTTCCATACTTTTCAGTTTGTAGACCCAACTCATCACCTTGCCGTCAATCACCTGATTGCCATTGGGTAAGGGCCTCAATGCATAGCCCAGGTCTCTAAACCGTTCGGGGAGATGCTCTAAATATTCAACCAATGATTTGCTTCGGGTACCATCCATGGGTGCAACACAAGTAATGAGGGTATCCACTAACCCATCCAATTCACCGGAAAGGAGATCAGCCATAGCGATAAATCCGCCCTGGCAGTATCCGTGAAGGGTCACCGGTCTTTCGTGCTTGGTCATCACTTCCTGGCAGAAGTAACGGGTATCAAGGGCTTCGTCCTCTCCAGTCATGACCTGCACCGTAGGGGTTGTGTCAATGTCTTTTACAATCCTGATATACGTGGGAATTCCCTGATTGGCAAAGCAGTGGACATAACTTTTATCTTCCCCGGGCAAGAAGGCTAAAATATTGGGGCCAAGGACATAGGGTGGAATGATGATAATAGGTTTGCCCTTCTCTCTCACCTCCACATTCTGATAGCGGGGAAGGACTTGATAGAGGTAGAAACGGTTTGTTTCAGCAGCTTTTAGGTAGCCTCCACTTTCAAAGTGAAAACCATATTCCGGTTCGATATCTCGGATGGCCTTTGGATAGGCATAAACGACCTTTTCTATCAATTTCGCTTGCCTGGACATGTAACTCTCAATATCTTCTCCCTCCCGGTCGAAAATCGTATTAAGCCATGCGTTAAACGCTCCGCTTATTTCCTGGAGGTGGTAATCATTCATTGCAGACAGGCTACTGGTGATCCCCTTTTCGGCAATCTGAAGATTAAACTGTAAAAGTTCGAAATAATCCCTGAGAGTCTCCCAAGGTGGAATGCGAGTCAGTTTTCCTCTCTCAACAGTACTGAAAGAATTCAGGGCGACCCAGTAAGGAGTCATAAATTCGTTAATATACTTAAGAACGCCGTTCCAATAAGTTTGAGTGGCCTTAATCTGTTCGCCGGTCGCCCCCATAATTTTTAGATTGATTTCCGAAAAATTTTCCAGCAGATGGATCAGGGAACCATATAATTCGAAAGTTGATTCACCTAAATTTTTCATTAATCACCCTCCGGATAAGCTAACACATCGATGTGGAGATGGTGCCATTCGGTTTGAAACATTTCAAACCGAATGGCACCATAGGACCTAAAATTAAGGGGCTCGCTTCATTGCGAGCTTCATTGGGATCTGAATGCCCTTAACTGCTATTCAGGCCGGATAAGGTCTATTCTCTTTAACCCTTTGACCCTCAATAGCTTACCCGATTTGGGCTTTCTCGGATTTGACAAAGAAATCTTCTACCTTTTTGAAGCTCTCGTCCATGGCCTTTTTGAAATCCTCACGACCTTTTTTAAATGTATTTATCCATTCATTGAGGACCTTTTTCCCCTCTTCGGGGGCCCATGTTGCCTGCTCCAAGAACATGTTGACCATTCTTTCCGCCTGATCCTGAAGCATGGTAATAGCATTAAAGGTGTTGTCAAACGTGGTTTTGTTGAAATCGATCATTTGCTTTATTAATTGTTTCTGTTCCATTTCCATACCTCCTATAATGAAATTAGGGAGCTACCCCCCATAGAACTCAGAAACTCACTGGGTTTTAGATTTTTCAAAGAAGTCTTCCACTTTTTTAAAGCTCTCATCCACAGCTTTCTTGAAATCATCACGCGCTTTTTTATAGGTCTCGATCCACCCATTAATAACCCTTTTCCCTTCCTCAGGAGGCCAGGAAAATTGTTCTAAAACCAAATTTCCCATTCTTTCCGCTTGATCCTGAAGCATGGTAATGGCGTTAAAGGTATTGTTAAACGCAGTTTTCTGGAAATTGATCATTTGTTTTGCAATTTTCGTTTGTTCCATGATAAAATATTTCCTTAAATTTTTAACCTTTATTTTTTCCCCGTAATCAGGAATATGTTAATTATAATATTTAAATTTTATTTGTCAAGAAAAATATTGCAATGCAAAAATTAGATATCCAAAATTCAATTTGATAACTATTTGATAAATAAAGATAATATTTATTAAAAAATTTTTTTTAATATTACATC
>JBFMAE010000062.1:0-20117 GCA_040756085.1 Thermodesulfobacteriota bacterium
TTCATCTCTTGCACTTTCTACCGATTCCGGAGTCTCAATTTTCAATTAGAGTCTCATGTCCTTTTTTCTTAACGCTCATGTCTGGTCTCACGCCTTTAATGGTGTCAGGTTGTTCCCCCCCAGTTTGGAAGGTCAGCCAAAACCTTATAACCCTTCCTCAAATACTCATTAGCAACTCGCCCAACCTCTCTATCATGCTCCACTTGACCCTTGTTAGACCTGGTCATGATAAGATACCTCCTTAATCCAATTTTACATCTGTTTTACGCTCCCTTTAATAATAAAGAGCCCGCCCTATTTCCCTTTACCTTTTTCAAGCCGCAGAAGGTTTAGCCAGGAAAGCTAAAAATCGAATGTTAAATGGGTGACCCTGCAACTACTTATTGGTCTCCCCATTTTCTTATTATGTTTTCGGAATCAGCTGGGACTCAGGATTGTTGAAATTGGGATGTTCAGCCAACCATTCTTTCAGATATTTGTCGGAAAGGTAATAAGGTTCTGTCGGAAAGTTGAAGACTGTAAAACAGTTATTGTCTGATTCGCCTTCTTCCAAATGGAATAGAAGTGGATACGGGGATTCCTCGTCTGTCAAGCTCCATCTGAAAATCCCAGTAATCAAGACCGGCTATTTCTGCAGCTTTTCTAAAAGGGACACCTTCCTGAAGCTTTTTAACGGCCTGATCTATCTTTTCTCCAGTAATTGCCTTTTTGATAAGATGCCTTATGACAGTTGATCGGTCTTCAGCCATCTTCTCTGCAAATTCGTCAATGGTCTTTAACACCTCTTTATCAAGCATGACATTGGTTCTAATTAATTCTTTAGCCTTTAACATGTTTCTTCCCCTCCATGAGGTAAAGTTCCGCAAGGGCAGAGCTTACCCTATTTTCAACAACTAATCCCCTGACAAAATTCTCAACTTCTTGAATATTCATGACTTTTTCTTTCAACGCTTCCATTAAAAGGTCAGGAGTTGCCATAACACGAAACCCTAATCCCATTGCGATCTTACCGAGACCATCATCATTAGTCAAAACCTCTTTTGCCTTCACATTGAATGCCAATGCAAGAACCCCCTCATCACCTTTGCTAAGATTCCTACTTATCTGGCTTCTCAAGGCTCTTATGAAAGTACTCTTGGCACCAACAATCTCCATTCCGTAATTCTTTATGAAGCCCTTGATAACCATTGCATCGGAAATCCCCTTTTCTTCCCCCTTGATAACCGCCTCCTCGTAAACCTCGTGTGGTAAAACGACATTCTTCCTTAACTTAGGAAGAAGCTCAAGATAGCTTATTCTGGCCAGAGAAATCAATGTTGAGGTATCAATGACTGTTTTCACTGTGATATTATTTTATAATATTTTAGGTGTATATACAAGCTTTAAATGAAGCTGACCAGCCATAAGACTCTCTCGATATTTAACCGTAACAAAGCTCCTGTACCCCGTGGGCCGAAAAGAAAAAATGACCGGTCCGGACAGCGAAGAAGTCGGGGGATGAAAGTCTCTTTCTCTCCCATGAATCAATCTTACATCAAATTTGTAAAAATGCAATGTATTCTTACATCATGGATGGAAGCCTGGCACAAGAGGAAAGGGACGTCCATGCAGGACTTGCCCGATATTATTGCATCGTTTGGCAAGCTTAACGGTAAAACGAAGCATGGCATCTGCCCCGTTGCTCACCCTTTTCTGCTTTTTATCTCTTGCACTTTCTACCGATTCCGGAGTCTCAATCTCGATCAACGTTTCATGGCCTTTCTTTCGGGCTCTCAAATCAGGCCTCAAACCCTTAATCGTTTCAGGTTGCTCCCAGCCGGGAAGATCAGCTAAAACCGTATAACCCTTCCTCAAATACTCATTAGCAACCCGCCCAACCTCTCTATCATGCTCCACTTGACCCTTGTTAGACCTGTTCATGATAAGATACCTCCTTTTCTATCCTTCCATCTCCCTTAGCATCTTTTGGATGACTGGTTTCATTTCAGGCAGTCTTTCTTTGATAACTTCCCAAACGATCGAATAGTCGATGCCAAAATAGAAGTGGGCAATCTTATCTCTCATCCCTGCCATGTCAGTCCAAGGCAATTCTCTATACTTTTGTCTAATCTGTCTTGGAATATTCTTGGCGGCTTCGCCTATTATCTCGAGCTTTCTTACTACCGCACTTTTGGTCTTATCATCTTCCATAAATTTCTCAAAGTCCATACTCCCTATGAATTCGTTGATTTTTTCCAGGCAATCTAATATGTCTTTCACGAAAAGCTTATGATTTCGCTTCATATATATAGCACCTCGCCTAAGATTGTATTCTTTAATTCTGGTCGAATGGCTTTTTTGCTTACAAGATCAACCTTCTTCTTTAAGAGCCTAGAAAGATATCTTTCCAGATTGATGAATTTGAGTAGGTCCGGAATTTTCTCAAAATCCACAAGGATATCTATATCGCTCCGTTTCTTCTCCTCGCCTCTAACAATAGAGCCAAAAACTCCGATTTCCACCACGGAATACTTTCGATATAGGTCTTCCTTATGCGCCTTTAATATTTCATTGATACCTTTTAAAGAGTTCATCTCTTGTTCCTTTCCCAACCAAAAATAGGCTGCCTTTAAATCTCCCTTTTAACTCATTTATGTTACCATTTTAAAATCGCAAATCATTATTTGGCTTCCAGTTTATCCCACGCCTCTAATACGAGGCCTCGGGTGCGGTATTCGCCGAACTGCTTCCCCTCCTTTTTTGAGGACGCAGAAGGTTTCACAGGGGGAAATCTGATTTTTATGAATTTATGGACGCCCTCCTTGCTCCAACTAAAGTGTATAGTTTAGCTTTGACCCCAAACCTCGCCGTTGAAAGAAGAGAAGGTCAAGATAGTATGACTCGCTTCCTATTTGAAGCCTTTTCTGGCGAGCGACAAATGTGAAACCATAGCCCAATTCCAGGAGGAAATCGGTCATGTGTTGAATCAGTGCATTTTCCAGGTCACGCTCTGAGATAGGTTCTGGAAGACCAAGGAATTCAAGCACATATGGATCTTTTATTGCTTCCTCTGCCGTAATACGATCTCCAGAGCTTTCCGTTTTTTTAAGCATATCGCCTTTCTTTTTAGAAAGGGCAACCCTTTCATAGAGCATAGAGTTGATCTGCCGATCAAGTTGCCGAACCGACCACCCAGCCCTTATGTCCCCTTCCTCATAAAAATCGCGTTTATCTTTGTCTTCTAATGCCATAAGACGGACATAGTGAGACCATGGAAGAGAGAAGGTTTTAGATGATTCAAAAGTGAATTCTCCAGACAATGTCTGTATTTTTCCATGTGGTAATGGAGGTGGAGATTTCGCAGACAGTGTCTGCGAAATTGGCCAATTTATATAAAACAGCCTCATCTGTTCGATATTACGCTCTGAAAATCCACGGCCAAACTGGGCGGTCAGATCCTTCGAGAGTCTTTTCAACAACTCCCTTCCGTATTCTGCTCTTCTTTCTCCTTTTTGCTCAAACTCAACAATCCTCCTCCCTATCTCCCAATAGGTCACAGTGAGAATGGTATTAATCGAACGGGCTGTTGTATGTCGAGCCTGCTCTAACAATTGACTGATGTCAGTCAAAAGTCCTTTGTATTCCATGTCTGGCCTGGTTGTTGTCATAACCGTTTCAGAAGTCTTCTTCATGCTTCTCTCCAGCCAATTTTATTACTCCTTGACGGTCACAGTAAACCCGCAGGTCACATTCCTTGCAGACCTTATGCTCAGGAGGCTTTTGTATCGAGAAATTCTTATTTTGAATTTGTGATACCACCTTATCAAAATGTGTTCCGGCTTCATCAACAACCTCACGGTCATAGGGAAAAATCATAAGGGCATCTTCCTTTTTAGGTTCACCTGTCCAATACACCATAAGCCTTTCAGGAAGTTTTTCATCTCTTGTTTCAAGAATATGGGCGTAAGTGCAAAGTTGTCGGTAATAAGAAAATATAAGATCGTCACTTTCGGCGGGTCGCAGTTGAGACTTAAAATCCAAAAGCTCAAGCTTTCCATCTCCCCCCAACAGAAGGTCAACTTTCCCTATCAGAATGTAATTTTCTTTTTCAACAGAGACATCCACTTCAGTTTCAATGATCCTATTGAACTCTGATCGGTTCTGGTTGAAGTAGTTCATCACCTGGATAAACGCTTCTTCCCGCTGTTTTGGACCTATTGGCCTGAGCCCTCTTTTAAGAAGATTTTGGTAATTGAGATGGAATATTTCTTGAATTTGAGATTGATCAAGTTTGTCTGCCTTCCCATCCATTGCCCATCGGTGTATATCTTCAATGGTTTGGTGCACTAAGGCTCCGAAGAAGAATTCCGCAAATCTCGATGGGGTGTATTCAAGGTATCGGAAGAACTGGTATTGTCTCGGACAGGTTTCATAAACTTTTAAATCGCTGGTAAAACTAAAAGTCTTTTTTAGAACCATCCTGCTCCGTAATCGAAAGAACAGAGACTTGAGTATATCCTGTTCTACATACGGCAATTGAGGAAGTCCTTGCCATATTGGATTAAAGTAGGATTTTGGCTGCTCTGTTGTTGTCAAAACGAGGATTTTTTCAGCCCGTGAGAAAGCTACATAATGTAAGCGCATTCGATCAAAGCCAGTAATACGGTCCTCCGGCTCGAACTGGCCGCGAGAATAGAATCGGCCAAGCGTTCTATCAATGTCCTTGGGTGAAGAAAGTTGGACCGCAAGGGAACCCACGACCACAACTGGAAATTCTAATCCCTTGGCTTGATGAATGGTCATTATCTGAATATAACCCTTTGGAAAAGGTTGGTCTGGATCTTCGTATTCATTGATTCCCCCTTCATAAAGAAGTCTGAGGAAACTATGGAAAAAATGGAATCTAAGGGGCTCACGATTTCTTGCCGTGATAACGGTGTAATGATAATAATTTTGAAAGACGCTTAAAAGCTGTGAAAAAATCGCAAGGTTGCGCGCTCTATTTTCATTCTTGATAAATTTTGAGAAAGGTTCACGGGCGATAAATTGGTAAAAATAATCGCTCAAACGCCTGTCAAGCGTATCCCCTGGACCGAGTTCTGAAATCTCAATAGTGAACTTTTGAAGGCAATCTGCAAGAGGGTGGGGGTGGGGATAATTTTGGCCCAGCGCTTTAATACATTCGTCTACATAGTTTGCTAATTCCTGGAGACTTCTCCCCGAAATCTCACCTCTTAACCTCCCGTAGTATCCTAACATCACAGCAAAACAAGCCACCATATATTCGATTTCTTCATTCTCAAAATAGGCACGAGCGCGAGGGCAAAAAGCAGGGATTCCTTTAGCCTCAAGGGCCTTTATATACTCTCCACTGTGTTCTAATCGGACGCTATGGAGAAGCAAAGCCACCTGACTCTCATCCTCAATAACCCTATGTAATTTGAGAAAGGCAATCAGGTCAGCGAAACGTGTTGCTTCATCCCTTCTGTTCTCTCCCCATATTGCAAATACGGCTGGGTATTCAGTAAATTTCCCTTCAGGATCTGGTATGATCGATTTGTTGTAGCGAAAAGCATCTCTTTTTGATCCAGCGCTCCAATCCCAGGAATTCATAAACTTGTCGTATGCGGTCACTATCTTAGAATGTGAACGATAATTTACGGACAATGTTATTGTTCGGCAGGTTTTAAAATGGTGGGGAAATTCCAGAATATTTCGGACAGTAGCTCCCCGAAAGCGGTAGAGAGACTGATCTTCATCTCCAACTACACAAATATTATTGCCATTTCTGGCGAGTTTAAGAAGCAATTGTTCCTGGACAAAGTTTGTATCTTGATATTCATCAACCATAACATAGCGTATTCTTCCAGCAAGGGCACTTCCTGCCTCTGAATCTTCGAGAAGTTCTAGGAATAATTTCTGAAGATGTGCGAAATCAATCCGGTTTGTGTCAAAGAGTTTGTTCTCATAAGTTTGATAAGCTTTTTCAATAGCTTGAATAAAAAGGTCGTCAAATCCGGCTAATTTTATAGGATCAATCAATTCTTCCGTAATTTTATTGAAGTAATTCCTTACTCCTTCGATTGCTCCCCATCGAGAAGTCCAACGGGATAGGTATTTCCCATTCTCTTCCTGACCCACGATTTCATCAAAATAATCGAAGATGAAAAGAAGTTGTTTAAGATCGTCCAGAACTTCATAATTATTTCCAAGAGGGGTGCGATGTCGAAAGCGTAAAATAAAGTCATTGCATATTCCATGAATGGTACCAACAAGCAGATCCGACATATTACCTTGATAGGCGAGTTTTTTTGCTGTGAGGGAAAGGCGATCCCTCAGTTCAAAGGCCGCTTTCTCCGTAAATGTGCAAAGAAGAATTTCTCTGGGTTGTGTAAGCCCTTGAAGCAAGATATTCAGAACCCTTACTACCAGAACCAACGTCTTCCCGGAACCGGGGCCAGCGATAACACGCAGAGGACCCTCAGTATAGCTGACAACTTCACGTTGGGTTTGATTGAGTTCAGGGAACTCACGGAGAATCAGATCAGCGATAGCCATTAAAGGAGTCCTTCTTTTCTAAAACTGAACACCTCATCTTTAGAAACAATGATATGGTCTAAGATATTTATGTTAAGTGTTTTTGCTGCAAGGATAAGAGCCCGGGTGATGGTTTTGTCTTGATCTGATGGTTTGATATTTCCATCGGGATGGTTGTGAGCAAATACTAAGATTGAGGTCCTTTTTTTAAGCGCTGACTCCATCACTTTACGGGGATAAACAGTGGCTCGATCTATGGTGCCCTCGGTTAATGTTTCAAGATCGATTACTCTGTAGCGATTATCAAGGTGGAGGACTTTAAATATTTCATTAGGCTGAGCACCTAACGCCGCCCTGCAATAATCGAAAAGGATCTTAGGATCTTCTAAGGAGATCGTCTCAGGTCCATTTTTTGTCATAGTTAGGTCGGTTTGGCTTTTCGGCTGGAGGTAGAGGGTAGCGGCTTCCCGAATGAATCTGATGGCCAAAGGGGCGACTTCACCAATGTCGGGGATTTCCCTTAGTTCCTCGAGTGGGGCATCAAGAACACCTCTGAAAGAACCGAATCTCTTTATTGCTTCTTTAGCGGGTATCTTAACATCTTTTCGGGGAATCGCTAAAGTGAGAAGGAACTCCACCGCTTCGTAATCCTGGAAGGAAGAGAGCCCTGCCTTTTTAAACCGCTCACGGAGGCGTTTTCTATGACCGAGATAATGGGGCTTTGTGGAATCAAACTCCATATAATCACTAAGGTAAATCTTCAAACAACAGTTTCTGCGTTAACGATACCCAAAAAGTTTTCTTAAAACTCGGTAATCACCCCCCTGCGAAGTTATCTTAATATACCAAAAACCGAAAATTATAGCAATTCACAAGATCCTTTAGGGGCTCTTTACTCTCTGAAAATTATTACCTTTTTGCTGCATTAAGAGAAGTCTCTTCCCTCTCCACATGTAGAAATGTGAGGAATCGCCTATTTTGCCTTGGCAACGGATGTTCACAATTGGTTCAGTGATTTAGAGGATTTCAACCAACTCCATTACAAACTCCGATGCTTTCCCCACTTTCTTGTATTCTACTCGGAGAGTCGAGTCTACGACTTCTAACGCTTCCACTTTTTCCGTAAGCTGCCCGTTTTCTTTTTGGAGCTTGGTCACCTGATCGGTGTCCCCCTATTTAGCAATTCTGTCGAAGATGATTTCTTTACGTTATGATACACTCTCTCTTCCTTAATTTTTCACTATGGTGTATATTACAATCGCAAGCGAACAACGGGGGAACAAAAATGAAAAAAATGCGAGTTCTCTTTGTCTGTACTTATAGTGTTTGCCAAGAATTTCGGCTTGTGATTTGCCAATAATAAATCGATGTGGTAAATTATGGATGAAAGGAGCGAATTTATGCATGGCATAAAGGAAATAATACAGGAGGCGGAGTCCCTTCCCGTTGAGGAAAGGGCAATGGTCATTGATTCTTTACTCCGATCACTTAATCCGCCATCCATGGAAATCGACAGAGAATGGGTGAAGGTTGCCAAACGTCGTCTTGCAGAATTAAGATCTGGTACTGTGAAGCCCGTTCCTGGAAATGAGGTCTTTGCGAAGATTCGGGAGCGCTTCGAGAAATGACCTTCTCATTTCATCCGGAGGCGGAAACAGAATTCCTTGAGGCTATTGAGTACTACGAAGAACGCGAGCGCGGCCTCGGTTACGATTTTTCAATCGAGGTGTTCGCCACTATTCAAAATATTGTTACCTACCCAACTGCGTGGCCGGTCATAGAAGAAGACTTCCGGCGCTGTCTTGTAAACCGTTTCCCGTATGGCGTCATCTACAGTATTGAGCAGGACGAGATTTTCATCCTTGCCGTAATGCATCTGCGCCGACATCCTGACTATTGGAAAAACAGATATTGAAATGCAAGCAAGCTGTGGGCCTGGCGTATTTTGCCAATAATATAGAAATATACCTTGATTTATTGAACGCTTTTCTTTTATATTAGAACCCGTTTAAATCACTTTATTCTCAAGAGGAGGGTACAATATGGCAGCACAGAAAAAGCTGATGACAAAGGGAGAAATCGTGACTCATTTTGCCGGGAAATTTGAGATTTCCAAGAAGGCCGCTGCATCCATCGTTGATGAATACGCAGCCCTGGCGATTGCCGAGACAAAGAAAAAAGGAGCCTTTGTGCTCCCCGGGATTGGCAAATCGGTCCTCGTCAAGAGAAAAGCCCGGATGGGCCGAAATCCTGCTACCGGCGAGGCAATCAAGATTCCAGCAAAGACCGTCGTGAGAATCAGACCTGCCAAGGCATTCAAAGAAGCCATCGTCCCATCAAATAAATAGCTTACAGACTGAGAAGACCGAGGACGGGTCTCGTCGTGTAACGACCCGCCTTTTTCGGGCATCTAAGTTTTCCAAGATTTCGCTGCCGATGCTTTTGGCGCATTGCTGTGCGTCGAGAACATTTCCCCCGGAGGCAAATCTTTGCTGGATCCTCAACACCTGGCGTCCCTCAAGATGAGGATACTCCGTGATGCCCTGGCTTTCGATCAGCAAAGCACGCTGAGGTTAGAGTTTGTGGAGGATCAGAGTTTGAAAGAAGGGTTTTAAGAGAAGATTTCACAAAACTCTCAGGTATTCCCATAAAAATCAACACAGCCCACACCTTCTTTTTTCCGGAATCATGCTTTGGGCAGCTCATTGGCCCGTTGCTTTAAGATAGGATAAATAGGCTCAGTCAATTTTGTGAGGATTCTTATTATTCGGTGATGATTCTTCTGAAATGCCTGTGCTCGCTTTTTTCACTCCATTGCCTGAAGGTTTTCTTCTGCTTTTCATCTCTTGCGCTTTCTACCGATTCCGGGGTCTCAATTCCAATCAGAGTCTCATGTCTTTTTTTCTTAACGCTCAGGGCTGGTATCACGCCCCTAACCGTGTCAGGTCTCTCATGGTTCGGAAGGTCAGCCAAAAACTTGTACCCCTTCTTTAAGTACTCATTAGCTACTTTTCTAACCTACCTATCATGCTCCGCTTGACCCTTCTTAGATCTGGACATATCCTTCACCATGTATCTCCTTAACCCTGATACGGTGGTTAGAGCCGATCTTTGCGAGCTGGGGAGGAAGCATCGCACAATGACCGAAGGATCGCCGTCCTCAACAATGACGATCCCTCTTATCTCTTTGAAAAGATTATAATGGCTTCAACATGGGAAGAAACACTCTTACCTCTGGTTTAAAAAAGTGATATTTCTTGCCATAAGGCAATGAAATTACGATTTTTTTAAACTTGCCTGAATTGACTTCTCCTCCCTATTCCATTAATCTTGTTCAGAACTTCCCGGAGGACTCATGTGGCAAAGATCTATTTCGGAAGACCTGGAGCTCAACTTGATCAGACCGATCTGAAGGGAGAAAGGGAAATTTCATGGTGTCAGAATAATCTTGGATCTTTAACATTCCTTTCTTCACCTGGCAGGATGCCCAAAATGTCGGATGAAGAGTCACCGGTTCCTCCAGATCTAAGAAATTATAAATTTGTGGTCATCCAAACAGAGGAGGAGAATGGTGAGCTTAAACCCGGGTTCTATCTCTCATCCTTGACGCCAAAAGAGGTATGGGAGAAGTTGCAGGAGACCGGTTGATTGAATGGAGAGTAAATGACCCGTCAACCACCTGTTATAAGGCAGAAACATTGCTGGAAGACCATGATTACCCCAGGGTATTACCGAAGCCGAATACCTCCAAACCCCTGATGGTTCCTCCTCCAAACTGGGCCATGGTATCGGCAGCGACGGTCAATCCTTCCCTGAGATAGACCCCATCAATACCCGGAACAGCGTAAGAATAAAAGAGAACATTCCGCGTATCATCCTTTACCTTTGTTTTTTCATCGGCTCCTTGGCAAAGAACACAGATGATTTCCTTTTCGTCCCGGAGTACGATCTCTCCTTCTTTTGTTGTGAATTGGCGGCCTCCCATCCCTACACTCTTCTCTCCCTCCTGGGCCACATCGAGCGTTAGCCTGCCTTCGATTCGATCATAATCAGTAACAGCCACAAGGATCCCGGCGCACATCTCGGCCATGAAGTGCGCATCCACCATGACATTGTAACTTGGAAATCCGCTGTTAATGGTTCTCTGGAGATGCTTCGGCAGGGGGCACTCGAATCCGAAGCTCTGAAAAAACCTGTCATATGTGCGGATGCGCTGAGAGATCTCAGCAAGGATTTCCCGTTTTCTCATTTTCCGCAGGAGCCTTCGTTTGTATTGATCAAACCCTGCGCTGTCAGTTAAGTGTTTGCACGCTGAAATAAGCGTTAAGCCAAACGCCACACCCGGGTACTTAACTTCATAGGCCGGTGAGATCGAAAAGTCTATCCATGTTGCCATCTTCTTCCTTCCAGTTCTAACCTCAGTTATTCCCAATTCGGAAGGTCAGCCAAAACATTGTATCCCTTCTTTAACTACTCGTGAGCTACTCTTCTAACCTCCCTATCATGCTCCGCTTGCCCTTTCTTTTAAGATATATCTTCCACTATCAATCCCCAAGGTTGTCATGCAGTGACATGGAATGATTTTTCACTTGAATCTGACCGAGAAACGAAAAGAAGATACCATATATTCCGTTGCCCTGACACTTTTGATGTTACGGCCATTTGTGGGTTGGCTCTGGTTTTCTCTAAAGGAGGGATAAGATGTTCAACCCATCCACCATGTCATAATGCCTCCGGTTATTGGTCAGTAGCGTCAGCCTGTGGTGGAGGCATGTGGAAGCTATAAGAAGATCGAAATCGCCGATCATCTTTTTCTCTTGCCTTAACCGCCCTCGTTCTTTTCCAAAAACCTTGCATACCTCATCTTCGATGCCTAAAGTCGAGATACCACTCAAGAAATCATTCAGAGCTTTCTCGTTGCCTGCGGGATTTGTTGAGTAATAAATCCCTTCGTAAAGTTCTGCCACAGAGATGATACTTGCGGCCACTCCTTCCTTTTCAAGTAATCCGATCTTTTCGACAATTCCGCTATTTCCGTTAAGGTAATGGATGATCCAGTCCGTGTCGATAAGGTACGAGAGCTTCATATTCTTGGCTCCTCCCTTGTTGAAAGGAGACGATCCGCATAGATATTCTCGATCAATTTCTGGGCGTCAATTGTTCCCTTCCATGCCCCTGCAGATTTTTTGAACGCATCCAATTTGTGCTTCGAAGAGACCTCCATGATGGTAATCGTAATCTCTTTTCCTTCTTCAATGTCAATCTTTTCGAGAGGCTTGATGACCCCCTTGGAATACCTGGCCCTAACTGTCTTTCCCATTTTTATCCCTCCTATGATTTCTAAACGCTTCCTACTCCCACGGTGCAATTTTTGCTCTCCTGAATTTCATTTTAGGCAAAAGAAGGTTAACTGTCAATTATTTCGCAAAGGTAAATCCGGGGCCATTTAACCCTGAGAGAAAATATCTCTGAAATTTCCATCCAAACGACCGGTTACCTCGATCTGCCAGTCCCTGAGGCCCACAGTGAAATCAGGTTGATTTTTCACTTAAATCTGTCCGGGAAATGGAGAGATTACCGTATTTCCGTTACCTGCTACTTTTTGATTTTACAGAATCATTCTTTGGAGGCTCAACGGTGTGGTAAAACGAATTACATGGATCTGCTCCGTTGCTTTGAGGTAGGATATATAGTCCCTGTCGATTTTGTGAGGCTTCTCATTCTTCGGTGATGATTCTTCTGAAGTGCCTGTGTTCGCTTTTTGCACTCCACTGCTTGAAGACTTTCTTCTGCTTTTCATCTCTTGCACTTTCTACCGATTCCGGAGTCTCAATTTCAATCAACGTTTCATGGCCTTTCTTTCGCACTCTCAAATCAGGCCTCAAACCCTTAATCGTTTCGGGTTGCTCCCAGCCGGGAAGATCAGCTAAAACCGTATAACCCTTCCTCAAATACTCATTAGCAACTCGCCCAACCTCCTTATCATGCTTCGCCCCTGGGGCCTCTGAGGTTAAATTGTAACAGGTTTAATGTCTTTCGCTTCAAGATCTTTTCTGTCACCATAAACCAGAAACGGAAGCTTTGAGATCTCTATTTCCACAGTTTTTAACATTTCCTGTTTGGTAGGAATATTTATAAATTCCCCCTTTTTATCGAGGGTAAATTCCCCTACGATTAATATCCCTCTTTCTGTTTTGCATAAAACCGGCACCCTCCATATCTCAGTTTTCAAATCAAATCGAGGTGTTCCTGGGGCGGTTAGATGACCGATGTTTTCATACAAATATCTTTTCACTTTTTCGTAGATTTCCATATCGTTACCCCTTTCATTAAGAATTTTTCCCAGACAGTGAAAAATAATTGAACATCTTTTACTAATTCTATCCCCATATCAGGATCATGGTAGTAAATGACATTCTGTTCTAATCCAATAATTATTACAAAATGCCCAAAACCCTGTAAACCTCCATAAAGCACAGCAGGATCTAATAAAGCTATAACCGGTATTCCCCTATTTAATGTTTCTTTAAGAGTCTCCATGGTAAAATTTTCTACTACCTCTGACAATAATCCAAGTTTTTCAACTTCGGAGGCAAGTTCTTCACAAGTATTACCGAGCCAACTTGTTTCAAAAATATCTTCCAGCTCTTTTTCAGATAGTCGAATTCCATTATATTCTAAAACCATCCGAATGCAAGCTGGTCCACAAGTAGTAGACTTTTCCTGCTTAAAATAAGGGACCTCTAACTTCAATTATAATATCCTCCTTATATTATCATCTTGACCTGTTCCACACTTCTAGACCAGGCGGCGGGTGCGGTATTCGCCGTACTCTCTTTCCTCTTTTTCCTTCAAGACGAGGAAGGTTTTGCCAAGAAAATCTGGAACAATTTTTTTTGGAAATGAGCCATAAGTGGCTATCTCATTGTATTGGTTTGGTGTAGCGACAGCGGGGGAAGTTTGAACAACCCTAGAATTTCTGTCCAGGATTAGGTCCCCGTTGGGCTGTCCTCATCACCATTTCACCCCCACACTTGGGGCACAAATTTGCATGAGCAGGTTCAGGAGAAACGACTCGCTCTTTTTGAACCTGTCCGATTAATTGAAGGAGCTGAGTTCCGTCAACCAAGTCTATAGGCTTATCTGCTGCAAAATTCTTTGCCTTCTGGGTAAATATCCCTGAAGTTATCAAGATGCCGCTGGTTGCGTGCTTCGCTGTCATTACACCAAAAAGCTCTCGTACAATGTTAACGCCAACTTTGATTGATTTCCAATGTTTGCATTGAACCAACACCAGGCCACCATCTTTCTTGAGTGCCAAATCAATCCCCTCATCTGGTCCGGCAGTAGTGTGTTCGATGACTGTATACCCCTGTCGTCTGTATGGCTCTCCTACGAATCCCTCAAATTCTCGCCTGCCAAGGGCCCTTATAGAACCAATACCTTCTTGACTATCAAGGCGCCTCCTCTTCCGCCATGATCTAAGAGCACAAATCGGAGCAGGGATCAAAAGAATGAGGGCTAAAAACGGAGCTGCAATCGAGAGGCCTTTGGCAAACGAATTTACTACCATGTTTTGAAAATCAATCGAGGGCAATATGAATCTAAGGATTACAAAGGCTATGCCAGAGACTAAAACACTTACCCACCACGGGCAATTAACAAGCAGATTAAGTATGGATTCATCTCTCCGAGCCATAAAATTTACCTAATTACCGATGCCTGACACCGAACGTCTTGCCCACGATCCGATGCGGATCGCGGCTTAATTCGAGGTAGAGAGATGTATCGAACAGGTCAAACCGTACTGCTTCCGGTAAGACCTGTCCCAACCAGGTGCTCTTCCCTGTGCCCCGTGGGCCGAAAAGAAAAAATGACCGCTCCGGGCAGCGAAGAAGCCGGGGGATGAAAGTTTCTTTTTCTTCCATGAATTAATCTTACATCAAATTTGTAAAAATGCAATGTATTCTTACATAATGGATGGAAGATAGGCAAAAAAATGGAACGTCCATTCATGCAGGACATGCCTGATATTATTGCGTCATTTGGGAAGCTCAACGGTAACGGGGTAAAATGAATCACGGGGGTCTGGCTGTCCTGTTGCTTTAAAATATGATAAATAGACCCGGTCGATTTTGTGAGGCTTCTTATTCTTCAGTGATGATTCTTCTGAAGTGCCTGTGTTCGCTTTTTGCACTCCACTGCTTGAAGGCTTTCTTCTGCTTTTCATCTCTTGTACTTTCTACCGATTCCGGAGTCTCAACCTCAATCAACGTTTCATGGCCTTTCTTTCGCACTCTCAAATCAGGCCTCAAACCCTTAATCGTTTCAGGTTGCTCCCAGCCTGGAAGATCAGCTAAAACCTCATAACCCTTCCTCAAATACTCATTAGCAACTCGCCGAACCTCTCTATCATGCTCCGCTTGCCCTTTCTTAGACCTGGTCATGATAATACCTCCTTAATCCAATTTTACATCGGTTTTACGCCCCCTTAAATAATTATAACCGCCCCATTTCCCTCTGCATTTTTGGACGCGGAAGGTTTCGCCAGGGAATTCTTTTTTTTCGAATGTTTTAAATTTCGAATTCAGCAATCCTAAATCCCTGCCTGTGGCAGGCATGCGTCGGGGCACGCGCAATTGGAACGGCCAACTTTATATGGATGCACCAGGACATTATTTCCCTTGGCGGGAACTTACTTCATATTTTTCTCTTGATTCTCTTATGAACAAGGTTAGTTGCTCTGCCTTCTGTGCATAAGACTTAGGTAACGATGACCCTTCAGGATGGGCGCTCTCCGTCACATGGTTAGTAAAATCCTTCATCTCATGGAGTGCTTCTGCAAGCGTAATCGGTTCATTATGATGTTTTATGTTCGGGAATGCCTTAGTATAGTACTCAATCGTTTTTCCCATTACAATTGTGAAAACATCAACTTCGGTAATCAACATCTCAGACTTGAGTGTCCGTTTTGTCCACCCAACAGCATCTTTTAGAATAAGCTCTTTTAAAGATGCCCAGTTATCATTATTCCATTCACTTGGTCTTTTACGGTTCATACTATCTCTTGAAGATCCCTAACGCCTGTTCCATTCCTTTATAATCCCTCTTTTTATCAAGCAATTCTTTTACTGATGTGACCTCAATAAATCGCATATGGTCACTAACCTCATGAAAAGTCCCTGATAGTAATTCCTGGTACTTACCCTTGTCGGATATGCCTGCCACTAAAAAAATATGACTATTCCACAAATCAAAAGCATGTTTGAGCTTTGACATTGCATGATAAATATCTCCACCGATTTGAACTTCAAACACAAACGTGGGAACGGAGCGTTCAACTCTCCTCCACACAACGTCAAGACGCGTGCTTTCCAAAGTATACTCCACGTCAGCAATATAGCCCTGAATACGACCAATCTCTGCTAAATAACTTTTCACATCATTGTGATTGATAACGGCGGCCTCCGTTATAACCCTAAGCTCAGTCGGAGGCAAAAGAGCAGTCTCAATCAAAGGTTTCAAGCCTAAAGAAACCCTCACTACATTGACTTCTTCAACAGGGTAGCACTGAAAAACCATTCTACTTATCATTTGCAAATCATGAGAAGTAAATTTATTAGATTTCCATAGACTTGGAGGAAGGCAATACTCTATGTCGAATTCAAAGCGGAGTGGCCAAATTACTTCATTTCTTTTTATTTCTTCCGGCCAAAGTGGATTCGTTTGTCTAAATTTCGTTACCACATGTCCAAGGCCTACTATTCCATGTACTGGTTTGGATACATAGAAAAGTATTCCATCTCCTTCTCTTAACATATTCCATAAGGATTTAAGCTCTCTGAAGTCTTTAAGTCCCCAAATATTGTTATTCTCAAATGCAACTCTCCAATTCTTCTCTGTCCCAACTATAAGCCAATATTGTCCCATTTTTTTTCTCCAGAATCTCATTTGTATTTCAAATCAATCAAGAACCCATCGATATCTTTTACCCTATGGGCCCCAAGATATCTGTAGTAAAATCCATCGTTAGACCTTTCATTAATTGACATACCTTCATTCAATTCGGCCTCTCGTTTTTTACCATACTTTCTTACCTTTTCTCTTTCGTCTAAAACTTTGAACTCACGATAAAGGAAACTATGAGCATCAGTTTCGACATGCCAATTTAATTCGTATAAACGCGGCTTCATAATATGTCCCTCCTTTTTTTTCACCTTCCTATTCCTTAACCAAAAAAGGAATGTATAAATTTTAAAAATTGCCAAGGCCAACTTTTCTATGAATTTCCTGAATCCTTTGCATTTAAAGACTCCTTTGATCATTGCCATTTATAAGGTTAAGTCAATAAGTTTTTTCCTTAAAGGTTTTTTAAATATACCCTTACAAAGATAATCCATAATCTTTATAGTTGATGAAAGCCCAATTTTTATCTTCCGCTCATACTCTGCGACTTTTATTGTGTCTTCATCCTGTCGGGGGTGCATAATAGCATCTCTGAACTTCTTAAACTCAATGAATCGAAACCAGGCAACTTCCTCATTAAAGTCAAATTTTGGGACAAACTTACAAATCAAAAATCGCAACTTGTCTTCAAGTCTGTGATACTCAATCTGTCCAAGAATTTTGAACTTTCCTTTATCGTGAGCAAATTTCATATCATTCAATAATGCAATCTCATACGGTTCAAAAACATTCCCTTCTGCAAAAGTATCCCCAATATAATTAATGAATGCCTCCATCGAACTTATTCCACAAAACACCGATGCCCTATAGTATCTCTTTTTTTCCCTTTCTCCTATTAATGCCCGCGCTGTTAAACAAAAATAATGAGCATCCTCAAGATAATCTTCAAACATTTTAAATTTTCCCTACAGCTTTATCTGCCTCGTATTTCGCCTTTTTGGCATTGTATGATTTAATAGCCGCATTTGCTAAGTCCAGTGTAATTCCGGGCTTTTTTGCTTTAGTTGCCTGCAATAAAAATACTTCTAACATCCTCCCCAGTTCCTCATTGTTAATACGTGCACCGAGGCCACGGTATGTATCCGGGTCAGTTCCTTTAAGTCTCGCATTTAACAATGCTTTTGCATTTAAAGGGTCTTGTGGTGGAGAAACTGAATCCGGTAATCTATAATGAGCATTTAATGCTTCATGGTTTCGTTGAAAAAATCCCGTCGCGTATGCCCAAGTTGCAGTTACACATGGATGCATTGCCTTATTCGCAAACTCCAAATATTTATCTTTATCCCTGTTAAGTACGCTTTCTCTTTGTAATCTGCGAAGTCTGGAGAATTGTTCTCCCATTGTCTTTAAAGATTTGTCTGACCAATCAATTTTGTCACGCACCTTTTGATAACTTTCATCTACACCGGGGCCGGATGAGCAAACAATTGGAGTATGGAAATGATCCTCTTTTGCCTCTTTCCCTTTATAGAAATTTACTATTAAAGTTCTTGCCAACCTCACAGTAGGAGTTCCTTCAGGGCTTCTCCTATCTGCAAAGTTTTGTCCCTCACTTAGAAGTCCTACGGATTGGCACCACTTCCTCAAATCTCCACCTAAAAGGTCTTCTTGCATCCTGTCTAATAAGTCATTTGATATAGCAATTGAGGTGTTGTTTACCATTGCAATTTCAACTTTTTGGAGAATCGACAAGTTGAAATAAACTCTGATGCCATGCATTACTGAAATACCCTTTTTAACCGATTCCACGATTGCAGTAATGCGGTGCTGTCCACCAAAGACTTTTAATGGCTTTTCTGGCCTATATGAAGTATCATATTCAACGACTAAGTCTTCAAAACTTCTTCCTTTCAAAGCATCACTTTCCATCAATTTGTATGCATAATTGTCTGTATATATGTTACGGTTGAGTTTGTAATCTTCGCTCTCCTCTGGATCAAGTACAGCGTCTAAATCACATTTTGACGCAAGTATTCTTGATTCAAGATGACAAATTAGATAACAAGCCATACTTCGTTTGTCATATAAGAGTAAGATAGGAATTTCGTTCTCTGCTTCAAATGTTTTAAATTTACTAAGGAAGTCTTTTATCTTATCCGCAGCCCCTGGCGGAACGGTTAATCCTGGTGGGGTAGCGAAGAGATGTCCAGGCTTTTTCATAATGTTCTCCTTCACTTTTATGTTGTAAGAGAAGCGATTGTTAAAATCTTTTACCTTTAGTCTTTCAAGGATCTCATCCGCCTTAAAAATCCTTAGCCTGCAGCCTTAACCTATAATAACATGAACTATCTTTCAACCTCCATCGATTTTTCATCCCACATTTTCCGCTAATGCCACCTCATTTTCTTAAAGAGCAAATGTTCTAGCCCACAGGGGTAAACAATGTATGTCACTTGGCAGATATTAATCATTAAATTCATGTAAACTGCCAATCAAGTTCTTTCTTTCCGCACTGGCATTTCACCTTCTTGCCCGCCTTATCGCTGAATTCGGTAGAGACGCATTTCCTGCAATTCGGGCAGAAGAAAAGGGCCTCGAATTCGTCTATATCCTTCATAACTTGCTGAATGTCACCCTTGGATTGATAAGGGGGGGTGTCATGGGAAATTCTTGTAGTAATAAGCGATGAGGTAGAGAGCCTGTTCAGGATAGGTGCATCCTTCGCGTTGCATTTTTCCCTATTCAGTTTGCCGCGAAGTTCACTGAGCATTTCCCCTATCATCCTGCGCTCATTAAGACCGTCTGGCAAGTACTTCATCTTGACTTCAAGGTTCAAAGAAATCTGCTTGAGTATGTGTTCCAGGAGTTTCCTCAGGTCGTTACCAACATCAAAGTCACTGACCTTTAACTTGCGCTCAATCCTTTCTCTTATGCCTAAAATACTCTCCCTAAACTGAATACCATCATCTATGGACCAGGTCACGTCGTTAAACAACCAGCCTAAAGGCTTCATCTCCCCATTAATAAGCTCGTACCAAAACTTTTCATGTGTCAAGAGCAATACCTGATAATCCTTGAAATGATCTTGCAGCAGTCTTAAGAAAGGAACCCTGTGGTCACTGTCAAAACTTGTAATGACATCATCCAAGACAAAAAACCTGTTTACCTTGTTGAAAAGCTTTACCGATGCCATGAAGAGGCAGATGCCCAAGCAGAGAAGATGGGACTCACTAAGGTACTTGAGAGGAGGATGTGAATCCTTCCCATGGAAAGTGTACTTGAACTCAACACCCTCCTCACCAACAAGGTCAAGCCGAATCTTCTCTATTCCCTCCTCTGGGTTTATCTGGCTGTAAAACTTATCAACATCAACGGAAATCGCATTAAGTGCTTTCTGCAGAATCTCCCCCTGGAGCTGGATGAACGAGTCCCTAATCTTCGTGACGGTATCTAGCTGCGTTTCAAAGATATCAAGTTCTTTCGACAATACTTTATTGTCTTTGAATATCCGATTTGCGCTGCCTATGAGGTCAAATACCTGGAATTGAAGCCGTTGGCCCTCTGTCTCTGCTAGTGTAATGGCGCATAAATAACTTGACATTTAAATAATCTTTTTGTAAAATCCTTATGAATGAATATTGCAGAGCGAATTGTGCTTACCCCAAAAGAAGAAGCGACCATCCATCACTGGGCGC
>JBFMAE010000063.1:0-14516 GCA_040756085.1 Thermodesulfobacteriota bacterium
ATGCTATTATCATAATCGAGAAGGCACTTAAAGATTACTGCAGAACTGGCACCTTACCAACTTTATTCGAACAAAGTGAAGCGCAACTATCTATAGCTGCTTAAGATGGCTAAACAGTTGCCAATTTCTCAAATCATACCCCTGCGCTCTTTTTTAAATAGGAAAATATCTTATAATTTCAAGGAGTTACTTACCGGTAAAAATAACTATTGACTTTTGGGCAAAATTGAGGATATTTATATATAAAAAGCTCATCTGCCATGTGTAGAAGGAGTAACGAAGCCGCCTCAAAAGGGCGGCTTCAGCTTTTTATAGGCCTCGTATTCCTTTTTCAACTTCAATTTCGTATGTGTTTTTGTGACAAGGTAAGCCGTCCACAGGACGACATAGCCATGGCGCTTTGCTAAGATAACTACATATTCTTCCTCTTCTAACCAGAGGCAAATTCTTTTCTCACCCCTCCGTTCGTTTACCCAAAATTTGATTGTCGGTTCATCCTCATGCTCAATGATTGGTCGAGGCCATCGGATCCTCTCACATCTTCTTAGATCTGGCAAACGATCTTTTTCCGATTTTCCCTCGGATATTAGATGCCAGAATGTGGCTTCTTTCCCCTTCTCGATAGGATGACGTTTAAGCGCAACTTTCATTCCTTTCAATGTAGGTGGACTGTCTACAAAATCTTCCTTAAAAAACTTATATAATGCATTAAGGTACTGGTCCCAGTCACCCCCATGATCTTCAAAAAGAACAAGCGGGGGAAGCCAACCAATTTTTTCTGTCACGATTGTATCTCCGATGCCTGCCAGTGAAAAATATTAAATTTACTTTCGGAGAACAAAGTTGATTGAGTAAGCTTATATCCCGATCTCTTTCTAACTCGGTTCACGAGATGGACCTTCGCAGCATTAGTAGAAAGCTCACGATTTGCGTATGAGACCGCACCAATTAAAAGGTCAGCTACCTGAAGAAGCTCGACTTCATGAGACCTTACAATCTGAACTCGCTCAATGATCTTTCTGGAAAAGTCATACATGTTATTTGCCAACACTTCATGCAACTTTTCTACCTTGGCTCCCCCCCGGGTATCTTTCATATCTAAATAAATCCGATAATGGGCCTTGGGATTGAGGATCAATTTGAGCATTTCAAAATACATTTTGTAATACCAGTCATCATGGCTTTGTGAGAAAACCTCGTGACGAAGTTTAGACTTATCGGGAACAACCAATCCCCGGAAATGTAGATCATCAACATCAAAAAAATAGTCCACGATATCCAGATAAAAACTTTCTTTAGCCGGAGAAACTTTCGTCCACTTTATCTCAAAATCAGCCTTCAAACTGTGTTGAATCTTCTTTTCCCGAATCCTAATGGAAATCTCTCTTACTTTTTCCGTTGCGCACCACACGGCACCGAGAGTCATCACTTTTTGATGGTCGGTCTCTAAGTGACAACTTTCATCACAATAGACATTGTAATGCTCAGATAAATCCATATAATCCTCTCGCGGTTCTCTCTTCTTTCCAGGATTCCTTTAATCTCAAGTCCTGTTGATTGTCACTATCTATTTATCCCATGCTTCCTATCTTCTCATCTCCCCATCTTTCTTTTCAATGGATGGCCAACTTTTTTAGGGACGATACTTGTTAACCAATTCCTGTATTCGAGTTAAAGAGCGATTCAGACTGTCTGATGATCGAGCAGCTCGTTCTGGTCTCCATCCTCTCTGAGGATCGGATGCGAATTCGATGAGCCTTGAGACATAAGCCGGGCCGATCTTACGCCCGCTTCCAGGTCGTGGCACCATGTCGAGCCGAATATCACGACTTCGCGACCGTCTTGATAGTTCAATTACTATTTCTTTTGGATCATCCAATAATTCGGGTTCTGCTGGGACATTCGATAAGCGAACCCGGAAGAATGATGCAAAACGTTCACGATCAGCAAGAAGCCATGCCTCAATCTCTCGAACAGCAATTCGAAAACACATAAATGGCCCCGGGTTCGGCAACCAGATTGCCTTCAAAGGCGAGGGACAATCTGCGTCCCGATTCAGATCAACGAGGACTATCCAGGGATGTTGGCGGGCTGCATTGTTGTAACCATTGACTCTTTGTCTGAGAAGGGATTTACCTCTCTTGCCATAAATAGGACCAATCTGTCCACCTGCCTCAACGATTAGACGCTTGACCACTGCTTCATCGACTACCCCTTCTACGGCAGACGAAATGACAATTGGTGTGACAACAGGCACTTATAAATCTCCAAATAAAGAGAGTTGTTCCGGATGCTGTGGTTGTGTTTTCGCTATCGCCACTTCGGCCATAGACAGTCCACCTTCCAGTAAGCTCCTGATCTCAGATAACTCGCCTGTAGCGCGCACACTCGTTCCATTTTCACCTGGCTGGAGCAAAAGCACCTCATCCAGACCAATCCCGTCATCGCGCAACAGATCCGATGAGTGTGTGCTGACAAGGATCTGCCGATTCATGCGGCGTTGAATTCTTGCAAACATTTGCGGAATGAAACGAACGACTTCCGGATGAAGCGAGAGCTCGGGCTCTTCGAGAAGAAGTGGACCGCTGCCGTCTAATACTGACCAAAGGAGGCCCATCAGACGCAATGTCCCATCAGAAAACTGGTCCTCCGCCTGCCATGCACCTTGAGGCCGCCAATGTTCGTACTTTCCCCTTAGATGTGGAGCACCCCTCGCATCACGAAAGAGTTCGATCTCAGCAAGTTGAGGCACGGCTACACGCAACGCATTACGAATCTGTTTTAATCGAGATTTCTGTGTTTTGTCTGAAGTCAGGGCAACTTGCTCCAGGAAATCACCTCCATAGGGGTCGTTTTTACGACCTAACGAACGGTCCGGGTCTCGAACAAATTGAGGCACGATGTGAAGATATCGGACTGACGCGAAGAAGTTACTGATCTCCCTGAACGCTTGGTTGGCATTAATCTGTTCAAGATAGGTTTGTGTCAGGCGTGCCGGGTCCTTTCGATCTTCTTCGAGTGGTCTCGCCAAAATCTCCTTACCCTCGTGTATAACCCTTTCTTTCTTTATAATAGGTTGCTGAAGGTTGTTTTGGGAAAAATGAAGTTCATAATCCCACTCAAATTCGCCATCGGACTTACCAAGGCAGACATGGACAACGATGTCTGGATTTCTGCGCGTAGCCAGACATCGCAGGCGGGAAACGCCTCCTCTCTTAAGAACAGCTTCCTGAAATCCCCCTCCAACTGTAACAATGTCGGATAGGAATCGAAAGACATCAAGAAAGTTCGATTTTCCCGAAGCATTAGGCCCTACCAGAAAAGCCCTCCATTGCAATGGAACATCAATGCTGAAGAAATTCCGCCAATTCTTCAGATGAATCTCTGCAAAACGGAATACGCTACGCCTTTGTTCTCCCATGTGCTCTCCTTTGGTAATTCTTCCATGACTATAATGTATTCTGCAGCTTTCGAACGGCTATTCTATCATCTTTTCACGCAATTTTGCCCAAACGGTATGGGTCAATAGATCTCGTGTTTTATTTTGAAGGATTGAAGAAGTATATTCTTCCAGGGTCGCCTGTGCGATACTAAAAAGGTTTTCCCATTGATCGATGATCCTGACAAGATAATCACTATCTTTTGGAACCATGACTCGATCCCAACCCATCTCTGCAAAAACACGCAAGTAACGGGCTTGAATCTTACTTGAACAATCGATGGTTTTTCTGCCGACTTTCAAATGCCACCCAAAAAGAGAGTTTTCTATTTCTATAGGTTCGGCTCGTTCAGGAAGGTCTATACTGTAGCAAGGAACTGTAATGATTTGGTTTTTATAAAAAGTTTCAATATTATCTTCTTCAAGTTGGCTTAAGACATTTTGTACCAAAAGTCCCATGTCAAGGCCTTCTTTAGTTTTTTTGACCTTTTTCAGGCTTTGTGCTTTTTGAAGCCGAGTCGTAACAAGATCCTTAACTGCCTCACGGACTTCTTCTTGTTCTTGAGGAGAAAGACCCAAAATATTCCCAAGGATATATTCGTCTATTGTCTGGCGATCCTGCGAAACAGATTCCTTTTCGACCGTTCCAACAGGGCGTCTTAAGAGATCTTTAAGTTCTGGTAACATCGATTTTTTAAATTGACCTGGCGAAATAACCTGCATCTTGCGAATATCTGTTGGATCGACCTTTAGCATTCCTCCACCCATACTCGATCGCCCATGCAATTCTATTAACAGCCAACCGAATGCCGAATTGAAAAATGACCAAATAATTTCAGAATATTTTTTATCTTTAAGTCTAATCTCAGTAAAACTATTGCTTGAAATCGCATGGGCTGTGTTTAGTGAACAATATATTCTGTCACCAATTCCACAAGGGAGTATCAAATCAGCGGCCTCACGAGCATCAAACCTATACCATACCGCTTTGCTCTTGTAGGTTTTGCCCATATGGATCTTTAATTGTTCACCATGTTTAATGTAGGAAAGAGCTCCGGTCCCTTTGAGAGCAGATTTATCTTCATCCACGGAAAAGAAATATCGATCAAGATGTTTTGGTAATAACTCGAAAAAGTTATTATTGCGAGGTCTCATAAGGCCAGGTCGAAGATATTGCTTTTCAATCTTAAACTTCTCAGCCACCTCTCGCCTTATATAGAAAAAATCATTAGCTCCCGTTGGCTTCCCTTCATTTACCTCTGCAAATAATCGAAGGGGTAGAAGTTTATCCTTTGCTTTTCCCATGATGGTGAAGAAAATTTCAGGCGCACGAATGTATTTGCCCCATTTGGCACCAATGTATTTTCCTTCCTCCGTGTCATACCCTTCTTCCCAGAGATCTTTCTGGCTTTTGGGATATATCCGAAATTCCTCGTTTTCATAATAGGATGAGTGGCCCAGGATATTCTTAATAAGTTTGTCAATGGCTTCAAGGCGCCCCACCTCTTTTTCCCACATGCTTTCTGCAAGAGGTATGAAGTGACGAAGTGGTTTCTTAAGATAAGCAAACCGAATTAAATTTTCACTCCGCTCTTTTTTGAGTTTATCCCCACTTGCCTTTTCCAAAATCACGATACAGGTGTTGATATCAGCGTCCTCAAACCAACGTTCCACCTTTGACTCGATAATCGCAATGATTTTATAATGAGAAAGGAAATGTTCCTGTAATCCCTTTCCATAATCAGCATCAAGCCATGAATTGGAAACTATAAAACCGAATCTACCAACGTTTTGTAAAAACTTAGTCCCGTGGATAAAGAAGTAGGCATATATACCAGCTCGTTTTGAAATATCTGCAAATCTTTTCCCATCGGGACCAATAAGTGCTCTTTTTATCAGTTTTTCTTTATAACCTTCTGCTTTTTCCTGGATGTCTTCAATTTCCAGGTGTCGGGTATAGGGAGGATTTCCCACAATAGCATCAAAAAATCTTGGATGCTCTAAGGTCTTCTCGAACTTTCCAAGACCTTTGATTTGAATCTTCCGCCATGACTTTGGCAATGAAAATTCAACCCGATCCGGCAAGAGATCAAAAAAGTCCTTTTGAATCACTCTGGGATAGTTCTCGTCCGATCGAAGGTCATTGATAGCTAAATTGATGGTGGTGAGATGTGCCGGAAATTTAGCGATGTCATTGCCCCAGATGGTTTTAAGGATTTCTTCATGGGTGAGCCGCTGGTTCATCAGTTTTTTGTGTTGATAAGCACGAACAAGGAATGTCCCGGCTCCACACCCAGGGTCAAGGATTTTGTCAGTCTCATGTTTTAAGCAGAATCGAAGGATGAGATCTACCACATCCGGATTGGTAAAATATTGCCCGAGGATATGGCGCTCTTCATCAGGAATCAACTTCTCAAAGATGCGGCCAATGACGTCATACCCAATCTTCGAAAAATCATACTTGGAGAGAACCTCGACTAACTCCTTAATCTCCTCTACCACATCTCTGTTGTCGGGAAATGCGATCTGATCAATGAAGTCAGTCGAGTAAATGGTTTCATAATCAATCTTGAGAACAAGATTGAAGAAGCCTTGTAGGGTCGATTGAAGTAATTCGCCGCTTTTAAGGCTTTTTGGGATCTCCAGGGGATCCAATCGTCGAATCGGCTGTATAACGCTATAAAAAAGAATCTTGTTAACCAACAGATAAGCTGTCTGACGTGCCGCCTTGTTGTAATCCTGATTCTGAAAAGAGAAGCTCCATCCCTGTTCAATAAACCAGCTTTGAAGTTGTTTTGAAAACTTTCGATCTCCCTTGACCTTCTCCTCGATGATCCGTTTGTAATAGATAGAAAGAGTCTTTATCGTATTTTGAAGCCGGTAAACCAATATTTCATCGATAGGATGTTTTGGCTCAGCCTTCTTACCAGTGGATATTTCAACCAGATCAATGAGAAATCTTTCAAGACCCCGATAGATCGCACTCTTAATTCCTGGCTCTTCGATGGTATTCGGATCGATCATGGAAGAAAGTGTATAGCGTTGGACAATCTGTTTCTCCAAAGAATCCATGCGGTTAGCTTTTTCGGTATTAAACCAGACCAATTCCCTAAAGTTGGATGTGCAAAAGTAAGGGGCGTGACGCCTTGAGGCTTTGATTCTGGCCGGTTCAATCAATTCGGTTTCGCTGAGAGGATCAAGAAAAGCAGGTGGCTTTAGTTCAATTACACAAAGAATCTCTTCACTTCCAGGACGGTTTTTAATCACAATATCAGGTTGTTTTCGGTCAGGACCACTTGTCTCCTGCTCCACAACACCCAATTGAAGATGCTTCTCCTGGATGATTTCGTTCATCCACTGAACCAGTTTTTGATTGTTAGTCCGTTCTGTCTTACGGGCTATCTTCTCATAGGGATTAGAGATTCGACGGGTCATTCGCTTTGTTCCTCTAATACTTGATTGACAATCCGCCGAGCAATATCAAAGGCGGCTGCAATACGACAGAGTTTGACTTGGCCCAGGCCTTTAATCTTCATAAATTCTTTCAAATCCTGCTCTGCCATCCCTCGGAATGACTGGAATTTCTCAATCAGTTCTTGGGCGATCTGTTCAGCAGATTTCCGAGGGGAGCCTGAGGAAATGATAATAGCCAGTAACTCGGCATCAGTTAAGGTATCAGGGCCAGCCCGAAGGAGCTTGCCACCTGGGTGCCTCCATGAACCTTCCGTAGTAAAATGTTTTGGAATTACCATAATGACATCTCCATTTGAAGGCAAAATATTAAATCAGGAGAAATTGGACTCCCAGCCTTCAAGTTCCATTTACAAGTCCAAATCATGTGCGTTTTTGCCAAACTGGCTATTGATCAAGTGTTTTTGGATAGGAGTTTACCAGATTGGGAGAAAAAATCAACCCACTCGACTCCCCGGTCTGAAGATCGGGATATGGCTTCGGCGTGGACGGGTCAACTGATTTCGACCGAAGACTCAGCCGAACGCTCAGGGTTGATACTGAGCGGCGCTTTTTGCTCCGATTTATAAATCTGGGGTTAGAGTCGTCGAACGTATCAACGGGGGAGAGGTTTAACTCAGCACCTGGAGAGAGTAACCTTTCGTCTCCAGCCCTTTTTTGATTTCACCGATATGATCAGAGTCGCGGGTCTCTAAGACCAATATCACCTTTGAGAATCCAATGGGGATATCCTTGGCGGCACGTTCGTGGATGATGTGAAGGATATTGGCCTGGTGTTGAGCCACGAGGCTGGAAAGTTTTGCCAGAGCCCTGGGACATCTCTCAATAGGACTCCTAACCGGACGACCCTTCCTGTTTGCGCAAGACCTTTTTCAATGATCCGGTCGAGGAGGTGGACATCAATGTTTCCTCCGCTGATGACCAGAACAATTTTTTTCGGTTTGATCCTTCCTTTTTTCGATAATAAAGCTGCCAGTGGGGTGGCTCCTGCACCTTCTGCCACCACACGTTTCCTTTCCATCAACATGAGGATGGCTGAAGCGATCTCATCCTCATTCACAGTGACAATCTCATCCACTCCCTTCTGGATCATGGGAAAGGTGATCTCTCCTACCCTTCGTATTGCAATCCCATCGGCCAGTGTAGGCCTGACCTTTACTTCAACGATCTTCTTTCTCCTTAAAGCGGAAAAGGCTGACGGAGCATGAGCGGACTGAACCCCAATGATCCTTACCCGAGGTCTTCGCTTTTTTACGATCGTAGCAATTCCTGAGATCAAACCACCGCCCCTGACAGGGATGATGATCGCTTCTACACTAGGAACTTCCTCCAGGATTTCGAGACCAATCGTTCCCTGACCAGCAATCACTTGTTCATCGTCAAAAGGGTGGATAAAGGTTTTTCCACTCTGCACCAATTTTTTAGCATAATTCAGAGCCTCATCGGTATCCTGGCCGAAGAGGATCACCTCTCCACCGTAGGATCGAGTGGCCATCTGTTTTGCAAGGGAAGCCCCTTCAGGCATAACGATGGTCGATTGGATTCCTAAGAGGGAGGAGGCAAAGGCGACTCCCTGGGCATGGTTTCCAGCAGATGCAGCCACCACTCCTCTTTTTCTCATAGAATGGCTTAATTGAGACAATTTATAGTAAGCCCCTCTGATTTTGAAAGAACCCGTCTTCTGGAGGTTTTCCAACTTAAGATATATCTCTTTTCCAGTAAGTTTTGAGAAGGTATCTGAATAGATCAACGGAGTCCGAAAAATCTCTCTTCGGATCTTATGGTGTGCCACCTCGATCTCCTCCCAGAGCTTCATTTAATGAACCCTTTTCTTTAACAGATTAATCCGGGGCATGCCCGAGACAGGATTCTGGTCCACCCATACCTCACAGCCATAAACTCGTTCGATATTCTCCTGGGTGATGACCTCACCAGGAGCCCCCATCCTGTAGATCCTCCCTTCCTGGAGAAGGATAAGCCGGTCACAGAATTCGCTGGCGATGTTCATATCATGAGAGGCCATGACAATAGTCAGCCCCCTCTCCCGATTGAGCGTGAGGATGAGATCCAGAAAGTCGATCTGGTGATGGATGTCTAAATTGGTGGTGGGTTCATCGAGCAAAATGACCTCCGGCTCCTGAGCCAAGGCCCTGGCAATGAAGACCCTCTTCCTCTCTCCACCAGAGAGTTCATCTATGGGCCTCTCAGAAAATGGAAAGATCTTTGTCCATTCCATCGCTTTCCTTGCAATCTCCAGATCCCTCTCCCTTTCGAACATCATATGGCCCATATAGGGAGACCTTCCCATCAGGACGATTTCCATCACCCGGAAAGGGAAGAGCAGATGGGCCTCCTGAGGAACTACTGCAACCTTCTTGGCAATATCCGTTCGATTCATCCTCTTTAACGGGACGAGCTCGTAGAAGACCTCTCCCTGCTGGGGAGAGAGAAGACGGTAGAGGATCTTCAGTAGAGTGGACTTTCCAGAACCATTGGGACCGATCACTCCAATGAATTCCCCTTTCTCTACTCGAAAAGAGACATCCTGGAGCACCCAGTCTTTGTGATAACGGAAGGAGATGGAATGGACTTCGATCATAAGGTTTTAATCACCTTTCTGGTCTTTAAGAGGTAGATGAAGAAGGGCCCTCCAAAGGCAGCGGTGATCACGCCTACCGGTAACTCAACCGGAGCGAGCAGGGTTCTGGCGAATGTGTCAGAGGCGATGAGAAACGAGGCGCCCACCAGTGCCGAAGATGGGATGAGGAGACGGTGATCGGGTCCAAAAATCAAACGGACCGAATGGGGCACGATCAGGCCCACGAAGCCGATCAGGCCACAGACAGAAACAGAGGCGGCAGTGATCAAGGAGGCGCAGAGGTAGGCGATTAGCCTCAATGTCTCCACATGTACACCCAATTGCAGTGCACTTTCTTCTCCAGAAAGGATGAGATTTAACTGGCGGGCGCGGAAGTAAAGCAAGAGGATACCAAATGAAATATAAGGCAGGATGATGAGGATCGCCCGGGTATTTGAGAAGCTGAAGTCCCCCATCAACCAGAAGATGATCGTATGGAGTTCGTCCTTCTGAGAGACGGAGATGAAAAACATGATGAGGGCAGAGAGGAAGGAACCGATGATGACCCCAGCCAGAAGGAGGGTATTGGGATGGATCTTCCCATCCTGCCTCCCAAAATAGAAGACGATGATGACGGTCAGGAGTGCTCCTACAAAGGAGGCCAGAGGAAGGCCAAAGGAAAGGGTGCCCAAACCCATGAGAATGGCAACGATGGCGCCCACGGCTGCTCCGCTGGAGACACCGAGGATATAGGGATCGGCCAGAGGATTCCTTAGGAGAGCCTGAAAGATGGCTCCGGAAACAGAAAGCCCTGCGCCCACCAGTCCTGCCAATAAAGCCCTCGGAAATCGAAGGGAGAGAATAATCGTTCTCTCTGTTTCGGTCTCCGTTTCCTTCAAGCCAAGAAGGGATTGGAAGAGGATGGTGATCGAACGAAGGGGTTGGACCTTCACGCTCCCTATTGTCACGGAGAATAGGATGACCAGGATTAAGAGGATGCTGAGCAAGGTTGAAACGATGAGGACTTTTTTTAGAGTGACAATCTTCATAAAATCTCAATGCAAATTGCAAAATTAAAAATTAGCATTTTTCAATAATGATTTTGCATTGCTAATTTTATACTGTTAATTTTGCATTGATTTCTTAAACCGTTCCGGATGGATCAGCCTGGCCATCTCTTCCAATCCGTCGATGATTCTGGGTGATGGTCGGTCGATCAGGTCCGAATCGATCAAATGGATACGAGCATTCTTCACGGCAGGGATCATTTTCCAACGGGCCCATTCCTGAAGGACCTTACCGTAATCTCCCTTGGGATTCATCGAGCTGATGAGGATCACCTCCGGAGCCCTCTTCAGAATCTCCTCCATTCCAAATCGAGGATACATCTCTTTCTCTTTTCCTGCAATATTTTCACCACCTGCTAAGCGGATGAGGTCATCTGCAAAGCTGCCCTTTCCGACAGTAACGATGGGAGCTTCTCCGATCTGGAGAAAAACCTTGGTTCGAGGAAGCCCCTGGGTGAGTTCGATCACGCTCTGACCCCTTCTCTTCATTCCCTGGATGATCACCGCAGCCTCTTTCTCTCGATCCACTACCTGACCGAGATGGCCAATGCTTTGAAGAATATCGTTAAAATTCTTTGGGAAGATCACATAGGTGGGGAAGCCCAATTTCTCCAAACGCTCTACCATATCCCGTGTATTTCCAGCTCCGGTGGCGATGACAAGGTCAGGTTTGAGAGAAATGATCCTTTCGAAATCAAGACTGATATAACTTCCCACATGAACCTTTTTCTTGGCCCTCTCTGGAAAGTTACAGTGAATAGAGACGCCGACGATCTCCTCATCGAGACCAAGGTTGAAGAGGATCTCAGTGACATTGGGGGCCAAGGAAACGATCCTCTTCGGAGGGAAAGGGAAGGTTGTCTCCCTTCCTACTTCGTCCGTAAATGTTGAGGGGGCAGAATATGAGGACAACGGGATAAGCAGGATGAGCATGAAAAGAATGAAAAAAAATGTCTTCCCCTCAATCCCCTGACGGGAGAAAACCTCTTCTCCCCTCCCCCTCCGATGGGGGAGGGCTTGCCCTGTGGAGTATGTTCCGTTACTCCACAGGGTAGAGGTGGGGGTGAAAAAGAATAGTCGAAAAAGATGTTTCATTGGAGTTGAAATTTAATCGGTATGTTGACCCAGAGGGGAACTGGACTCTCCCCCCTCTTTGCAGGAATAAACCTCCACTGTTTCACCGTCGTGAGGGCTGAATTATCGAGCAATTCATGGCCAGACGATTTTTTTACTTCCACCTGCCCTACCCGGCCATTGGCAAGGACCTCGACTCTTAAAAGAACCTCTCCTTCGTATCCCTTCTTCCTGGCCTCCTGGGGGTAGAGAGGCTTGGGGTTCTCAGCATACTTCGGCTGAGCAAATACAACCTCGCTATCAGAGGGTGATGGATATTTCGACACCTTCTTTGGCTCCCCTGAAGAAGAGATTTTGGGGAAAAAAGTCCCTTGCGATGCGATGATTATTTTAGGTTCCTCATTCTGGGATGGAAGCGCTGGAGGATCATTGAGAGGATGAGTGATGCTCACCTCTGTCTGGACAGGAAGAGGGGATTCAGGTTCTGACTCCTTTGAATAGGCGGGTTCTTCTCTGCTCTCATTTTGTGATGTTTTTTTCTCTTCCTTATTAGCCGGCATTTGCCTCGTCTCGTCTGAATCAGGGAATGCGGGGGCAAAGGACATCATACGAAATGATCCTTCATCTTCGGGAGGCCTCGCCTTTTGGACAGAAAGCCTCGATTGGGCCTTCACCTGGAGAGGAGGAGCAGGGATAACCTTGGATTTCTCTTCAGCTACGAATGGGAGCAGGGAGACCTCAATATTAAGCGTTGGAAGACGATCGATCTTAACGTCAGGAAATAGAATAGAAGCGATCGAGAAAAAGAGGAGATGAACTCCCAGTGAGACAGAGAAAAAGATCTTCAGATTCCAGGTTTCAATCTTATGCCAAAATCGAATTCGCATTGCCCCACCAATAAAAAACCCGATCTTCGAAAGAAAGACCGGGGTTTTTCAATGCCACCCTTCACAGCCCTCCATCGAAGACCTATTGTGAAGCGCATTCAGGCAGGTTTTCTGGCTTACGGATCATCCTACTGCGGCCTGAAGGCTCCCAAGTCCTTCAGGCCTCCTTGCCCCTTCCCACCCTGAGCTTGTCGAAGGGCAGTGGATCTGGCAAGTTTCGTCCCCGATTACAGCGGCGTGGCCGTCCCCGATTTTTACGGGGTTCCCCTTTCAGGCTCCATGCCACCTGAATACGGATCAATTTTATTTTTTATACCATAATTTCCGGAAGGATGTCAAATTTCAACGATTTTGATAGCATCCTTTGGCGTTTTTTATTGTTTTATAATAATGGGGCAATTATTCTGTCGATCAAGAAATTAAATAGGTTAAAGCATGGACAAAGATCTAAAAGATTTTTTAGATAAAAAATTTGATCGTCGCAATGATGAATTGAATAAAATTTTAGTGGCGAATAACAAATAAAACCTAAATTAAGCGATTTTTCGTTATTATTGAGGAGAGCATAAAATTTTTTGCATTTACCACAGAGGCACTGAGGGCACAGAGGAATTATTGTTTTTTCTGTCGGGGAGACGGCCGACAGAAAAAAATCGATCTGCCTTATGAAATAAAATTCCGGCTGGAGGCCGTGGGGACTTCTGGAGAATTGTCGTCTCCCGATTCTCCAGAAAGTAAATCATTCTCCGTGCTCTCTGTGCCTCAAGCGAGTCCTGGCCGTTTGAGGATGAGCGAGTGGTGAGATTTTATGTAAATTATTTATTGCTCTCGGTAATAATTACATGAAAGATACTGGATTCCTGCTGGAGTTTATCCCTGTGAAAACAGGGACAGGAATGACGACTATCGACTACTGAATGAAAATGTCATTCCCGTGAAAACGGGAATCCAGAATGCTTAATCTTTAAAAATAGTATTAAGAATCGCTCAATTTAAAGGATATTAAAGTTGATATCGTGAATTGATATGCCTTCTTCAATAGCATTGAAGATTATTTCCCATTCTTTTTGTGCATCTATTTTAGGCGATTTTTGAACAGATATCTGTTCCAAAGGAAGGTCTTTCATCTCTTCTTCTCTTTAAGACTCCTTGAAGTCCAGAGGTAAGAAGTTATGATTTTTAATTATTCCGATTCTACTTTTCTTTCTAAACGATCGATCCTTTCCTTCAGTATTTTATTCTCTTTTTCTAATTCTGCTTCTTTTGATTTTGGGGAGAGATAGGAATCGCTCTGCCACCAGTTTATACCCATCTCCATAGCCTTATCTACCGAAGCCACCAAAAGCCTTATCTTGATATTCAGGAGATCGATATCAGCGATCTGAATCTTAATATCTCCGGCAATAACAATTCCCTTATCCAAAACCCTTTCTAAGATATCAGCGAGATTGGTTGCTTCTGTGGGGTGCATCATTTTTTGCGTAGTCATAACTTTTTCCCTCGTCCTATAATTTCTGCCCTAATTTTCTGGTCTTTATAATTAAATTCGATGTCTTCTTTCGCAAATTCGCAATGAAATGGCAATTCTTACAATCTAAGCCTTCATCCTTATAATCCGGGCAAGAAAGAAGCACATCCACTTCTTTCTCTAACTCTTCTGCAAACCTTGCCTTCTCCACCACCCCTTTAGCTTTATTAATCCTATCAGTGATATCTTTTATCACAACCTCCTGCTTTTGAAATGTGGGACAGTTTATCTTGGGTTCTTCTTTATGCATGATTTTTAACTTAATAATTCCCTGTAGCTTTTTATAGGGTTACCTTTCTGTCATTCCGCACTTGATGCGGAATCCAGTTCTTTGTTTTTTTCTCTGGATTCCTGCTTTCGCAGGAATGACGAAAACAAATTGGTTTCACATTAGATTCCCCAGAGGACCTAAATCTAAATTTAACTCCTCATCTTCGATGCCAAAGATCGCCTGAACCTCTTTTATCTTTTT
>JBFMAE010000064.1:0-4544 GCA_040756085.1 Thermodesulfobacteriota bacterium
TGGGGCAGGATTTCAATGTCACCCGGGAACGGATTCGACAGATTGAGGCGAAGGCCTTAAGGAAATTGAAACATTCCAGTCGGGCCGAGAAACTAAGGTGTTTCATCGAATACTAAAAGGAGAGCAACCATGAATATTTATGTTGGCAATTTATCATTTGATACATCCGAAGAAAATCTTCGACAGGCTTTTGAGCCCTTCGGACAGATTAGTTCTGTTACGATCGTTAAAGATAAATATAGTGGCCAATCCCGAGGTTTCGGTTTTATCGAAATGCCCGACCGGACCGAGGCCAAGGCGGCAATTGAAAACCTCAATGGGAAAGAACTCCTTGGTCGCCAGATGAATGTTAACGAGGCTCGTCCTCGCACGGACCGGGGAAGATCTGGAGGACAAGGCGGTCGTAAAGGGGGACGATCGGGTTACGGTGGGCGAAACCGTTATTAAAACCTTTTCCAATGTTCCCATCTTAAATTTTAGAAGAAGTGAACATGGCCGGGAGAAGGCGGCCTGGCAGGATGCGTGTTCCAAAGCCAAACCGTTCAAGCCATTCCAAATCCTACCGAATTGTCTGTGCGGGTTGTGGAACTGTTCTGTTTAGAGTGTTTAAAAAAATAACACCCCCTTGGATGAGAAAGAACCTTTTCTTCGGGTTGACGACCCTTTCTGATTAAAAAGTGAAGAGTTCAATCCCACCCGAGACATTGAGGACGATGCCGGTGATGTATTTCGCCTTGTCCGAGGCTAAAAAGACGATCGCATTGGCAACATCTTCAGGCTCCCCGGGTTTTCGGAAGGCTGTTCGTTTAACCAACCTCTCCCTCATTTCAGGAGGGATGAATTGGAAAGATTCTGAAGCGATGATCCCCGGGCAGACGACATTGCAGTTAATCCCATACCTCGCCCCTTCCAGGGCCAGTGATTTCGTAAACCCGATGATGCCTGCCTTGGTCATAGCGTAACTCGCCTGACCGAACCCTCCGATCGTCCCTGCGACAGAGGCCATGTTAATGATTCTCCCCCATCCTTTCCCCTTCATATCCGGCCAGACGGCCCTGGTGCAATTGTAAGCGCCGGTGAGATTGACCCGGAGATCCCTCTCCCAGAATTCGTCTTTCTGGTCGAGGATCTGTGCGGTATGATCCAGGGTGGCTGCATTGTTTACCAAGATATCGACGGGACCCAGCTCCTTTTTGATCTTCTCCACCCCGTCCATCACCTCATCCTTCTTGGTCACATCCATTTTGATGGCAAAGGATCTTCTTCCCATGGCCCGGATCTCACTGACTGTCTTCTCCGCATAAACCACTCCACTCATTTTGGCAAACTGCGCAAGAGGTCCCATCTTTTCCAGGCTCCCATCGTCTTTCATCCCTTCGATCAGAATGTCGGCGATGACCACATCCGCACCTGCTTCAGCCAGAGCGAGGGCGTCCGCCCTTCCCAGCCCCCTTGAACCTCCCGTCACTAACGCAACCTTACCTTTTAATAACATGTTAAACCCTTCCACAATCTTAGGGTCCGAGGAATCAAGGGTTTGAGGGTTCAAGGTTTTTCTAAAGCGTTTTACTTGACCCCTTGAATCCTTGGACCCTGGAACCCCTGGGTTAAATCGGTTCCAGCACAATGGTCACCTTGCCATCGGGGAGGATCTGAGGTGAAGCCTTCATCTTCATCCCGACCCGGATCTTTTTCGTGTCGATTTTAGGTATCCAGCCCATGATCCTCAGCCCCTCTTCAACTTCCAGAAGCCCGATGGGACAGGGTTCAAATTGAATGCTTGAAAAAGGCATCAGGGGTTGCCGGACAGCAAAATGATGGGGAGGGACATGAATCTTTGTGAAAGTCACCAGAGTCCCCTCGACTCCAATCGGCCTCCATTCCATCTCGTTTCCCATACAGTCCGAACAGTCCGCACGAGGTGGATAATATTTCCTCCCGCATTTTTTGCAGTGGGTGGCCATAATTTTCCCTGAAGCTAATTCTTCCGTAAACCTGGCTACCTTGGTCTGATTAATACCTAATGAGAAATCTTTAAACTCCATTCTATTCCCTCCTGAAAATATGGACCGCCGCTACCTGCCCGGATCCTCCGACATTATGGGTAAGGCCGATCGCTGCATTCTTCACCTGTCTCGCACCTGCTTCCCCTTTCAACTGTTTTGTAATTTCAATAGCCATTGAGATACCCGTTGCTCCAAGGGGATGACCTTTTGCCTTTAACCCTCCATCCACATTGACCGGGATTCTTCCCCCGACATAAGTCTCCTTCGCCTCAATGAGTTTGCCTCCCTCCCCTCGCTCACAAAAACCGAGATCCTCATAGGCGACAATCTCTGCAATCGTGAAACAGTCATGAACTGTCGCAATGTCAATATCCGCAGGTCCTACCCCGGCCATTTTATAAGCGGTCCTGGCTGCCTCACGAGAGGACAGGAGAGAGGTTAATGTTTTCCTCTCGCCGATTCTCATCGCATCCGTGGCAAGACCAAGTCCGGCAATCCAGACCGGTTGTTTTGAGATCGACTTCGCCCTTTCTTCTGAGGCGAGGAGGATGGCAGCAGCTCCATCCGTTATCAGACTGCAATCATAAAGCTTCAATGGATGTGCCACGATAAAGGAGGTGAGGGCTTTTTCCAGAGTGATCTCCTTCTGCATATGGGCATACGGATTGAGACTGCCATAATAATGATTCTTGACGGCTACCATGGCCAGCTGTTCTTCGGTTGTCCCGAATTCAGCCATGTGCGCATTGGCAATCATTGCATAGTAACCGGGAAAGGTTGTCCCGAAGGGGTATTCCCACATAATGTCCCCTGCTCTTCCCATGATCTCAGTTGCCATGCTGGTGGGAACCTCCGTCATCTTCTCCACCCCGACGACCAGAACGAGATCCGTCAGCCCGGAAGCCACATTCATCCATCCTGTCCTCAGCGCCATGCTTCCGGTAGCACAGGCGCCCTCGACACGAAAATTGGGCTTGGGATGAAATCCGATGTAGTCGTGGACCTGGGCCGAGGGCTGAACGCTGAAGGCGAATTCGTCTCCTGCCACCCCCGTAACCATGCTCTCCACCTCTTTAAGGGTGAGCCCCGCATCCTCCAGACAGGCCCTGACCGCTTCGAAGACAAGCTCCCGAAGGGAGGCATCGGATCTCACTCCAAACTTCCCATGACCGATTCCAACGACAGCTACTTTTCTCATATTCTTTTACCCTTTCTTCCCAACCACTGAACTGGCGATCGTATTCTTCTGAATCTCTCTCGTGCCCTCATAAATCTCCATGATTCTTGCATCCCGGTAAAATCGTTCCACTTCATATTCTAACATGTACCCGTAACCGCCGTGAATCTGAATGGCCTCCTGTGCCACTTCTACCGCCACTCTTCCCGCAACCATCTTGGCCATGGAGGTCCATTTAGGTTCGATCCTCCCCTGATCAAAATTCCAACCTGCCTTATAGACCAGACATCTGGCCGCTTCGATCTGAGTGGCCATATCCGCCAATTTATGCTGGGTCACCTGAAAATCGACCAATTTTTGGCCAAACTGTTTTCTCTTTTTTGCATAGTCGAGTGCCCGATCAAAAGCACCCTGAGCAATACCCAAAGCCTGAGCAGCCACCATCACCCTGCTCTCGTCAAAAAATTCAATCACTTGATAGAAACCTTTATGGAGGTTTCCGATGAGATTCTCTTCAGGAACCCGGACGTGATCAAAAGACATTTCCGTGGTGGAGGTCATCTTGATGCCCATCTTCTCCCCGAGTTCACTCACCTCAAATCCCTTACTTCCTTTTTCTACAATGAAGGTGGATTGGCCCCGATAGGTAGGCTTTACTTGGGGATCGCTCTGGCAGAGGACGATGACAAAATGGGCGATGGTCCCATTGGAGATGAAGGTCTTCACCCCATTGATCAGATATTCATTCCCGTCCCTGACAGCCGTTGTCCGGAGCTGGGTGATATCGCTTCCATGATCCGGTTCGGTAAAAGCTCCGGCGGAAATCGCCTCCCCTTGTGTAATGGGGACCAGATATTTCTTCTTCTGAGCTTCATTTCCAAACCTCAGAATGATCTCTGAGGAGAAATTGGCGATGCTCAGGCAAACGCCGATCCCTGAATCCCTTCTGCAAAAGGCTTCAACGATCAATGCATTTTCGAGAATCCCATATCCCTGCCCACCATACTCTTCCGGGAAATGAATTCCGATAAATCCAAGCTGACAGGCCTTCTTCAGGATTGCGAAAGGAAATTGATGGTTCCGTTCGAGATCCAGAGCCACCTTCTTATCGAATTCGCCATTGGCAAATTCAGAGGCAGCCCTTTGGATTTCTCGCTGCTCTTCATTTAAGTCAAAATTCATGTTTCTCTTTTCCCTCGGGGAATAAGTTCCCCACACAGGGTTCTATCTCATATCACTCTTGTCCAAATTAGATTTTTTACCACAGAGTCACAGAGTACACAGAGAATGTATTTTCTATTTGGCGGTGAGGTACCCGCCAAATAAAAAGCCTTCTGGCCTTTCAGACCACGTCCTTTCCT
>JBFMAE010000065.1:0-3994 GCA_040756085.1 Thermodesulfobacteriota bacterium
CATTAAGCCACACAAAGCCTCTCAAATGCATTCCTGAGGCAACTCCGGATTACAACTCCAAATTGCAAATCGGTCCGTATCCCAAAAAATTTTTTATTTTTTTTCAATCCTTATATCGGAGTTCCAGTTTATTTTGTGAAAAAAAATACTTATTTTATGTTTTCATATTCCGAACTCCTTTACGGAACGGTTTCCCGTGGTCGGGTCTTATCGACAAACCGTTCCCTACTTATCGGTTGAAGGGCTTTTTTGGAATGGCCTCAGGGGCGTTTCGAGTAAGCGTTTGACGATACCTATAAATCCCCCTCCCAGGCTTTTAATGGGAATGGCCTCGATCTTCGGATCATCCAGATTCCCTTTTACCTCATAGACATAGGAAAGGAAGGCTTTATCTTTTCCCGTGAGGATATAACCCGCAACGGGGACATTGCTTAAAACCATATCAATAGTCACCAGAGGGTGAATTCCTATTTTTGCATCGATCAGGTTCTTCCCCAAATCGACCTTTCCAAAGAAGGTGATCCTCATGGCGTCGCTGTCCAATACCAAATCCTCTGTGGAAGCGATGCCATCCTTCACATGAAGGTTTCCAATGATCTGGTGATAAGGAAGACCCTTGGTCGCCAAATCCGGAAACCTGCCCCTGAGCAACTGGGAAACATTCAGGATGGAGAATATTTTAGCAAGAATATTGAATCGCTCGATCACCCCGTTCTCCAATTCCAACCTTAACCCTCCGTTGAGAGACTCCTTCACCTTTTGGAAATCCTCTCCTTCTCCTCGTAACTCCACTTTGTTGATATGAACCCTTCCTGTCACCATGACCTTCTCCTCTTTTCCCTTTTGGAAAATAGTTCGGAGGAAGGCTTTGGCTTCCATATTGGAGAGACGGGGTTTGATCTCAAATCTTATTCCCCTTTCCGTGGGTTGTACCCATCCCTCCCCCCAGAGGTCTCCCCCATCTGCTTTGAATTGAAAAGGACGGAAGAGCAATTTACCCTCCACCGTCTTCATCTCTGCCTTCAGGCCTTGAAAATCAAAACCGCGAATCCTTCCCTGGTCTATATTCACCTTGCCATCGAAGGACCATTTTGAAAGCCAATCCTTCATCTTTTCAAAAGAAGTGGGAATGGTTTTCTCTTTCTTCGGAAAAAACGGGTCAAGATCGAGTTGAGGAGAGTAGATCTGTAAAGAGAGTCCCCTGCCCGATTCTGGTGAGGGCTCGCCTGCTTTGGAAGAGCGGTGAGGGGAATAAGAAGATGAAGTCCGGGAGATTGCACCGGAGACCGTAAGGGGAGAATCCCCCATTTTTCCCTTCAACCCATCAAATCTGACCTGTTCGGAAGAGAGGAGAAAAGAACCTTCGATTTGGAAGAGTGGGACAGGGATCTTTGAATGTTGGAGGGAGACCCCTTTTAATCGGATCTCCCCTTCCTTCAAAGCAGTGGTCCACTCCGCCATCCTTCCGAGCCATTTCAGACGAACTTCTGCCCCTCCGGCGAGTTTTTGAATCCCATCAATCTGGGATCTCATCCTATCTGACAAGAGCGGCGATTGAAGTAGGGAGTGCAGATACTTTAAATCGATCGAACCCCAGGTGGAGAGGTTCAGATTTCCTTCTTTAATGAGTCCGTCCAATGTCAAAGAAAAACTTTCGGATTGGATCTTCGCCTTCGAAAAACCCACTCCAAGGTTAGAAAACGAGAGCGTCCCTTCTTTAAAGATAAGAGGAGAGGAAATCCCTTTTAGAAAGAGATGGACCCCTTTCGACATCAATTTCCCTTCATAAGAAAGAAGTTGAATGCCTTTCGGCAATCGGCCTTTGAAGGCGAGTTCGCCGGTCCCTGATAATCCCTCGACCCCTTTTATCTTCGACCGGATCTCTTCCGGAAAGAGCTGGGATTGAAAGAGACTGAAGAGAATTTTAAAATCGACTCTGCCTTTGCCCCTGATCTCGACAGGTTCCGTCTTCTCCTTTTTCTTCCATGAGCCGTTCAAAAGGAGTGAGGAGTTCCCGAATTCTACCTTTGCTCCTGACCACTGGAACTCATCATTCGAGAGTTCTATCCTTCCTTCTCCGATCGAGACCGGGAATGGGATTTGGCGATGGGTAAATCGAGCCTTCGAAATGTGATAAGTCCCTTGATGTTCAAAACGGATCGGAGGTTTCAGAAGCCCTTTGGCGGAGAGTCGATATTGTGACCTACCCGAAAGAATACGGATGGGTGAAAAGATTCTGGAGAGATCGTTCGAAAGACCCTCGATCGTTGCAAAGGCGGGAAGATCTATCAGATCCATACGGCCTTCACAGTGAATCTGAAGGGTTGGGACGAGGAGAAGTTGATGGAAGATTCCATTGGCCCGATCAATACTGGAATGAAAGATCCTCCCCTCTATCTCTTTTAGATACAGATCGCCCTCTTTAAAGATAAGATGGCCTTTGAGATCCTCCAGAGGAGGAAGATTCCAAGGGAGTTTCAATCGGGCCTTGTCCACCTTCATCTCAACAGAGAGGACATGGGAATTTTGAGGTTGATCGCAGTGATCAATCTCGGGCATCTTTCCTGAAAGCTTGACCGATAGGATCTGGACAGGGCCACTTCCTTCCGCGCGGAAAAGGGAATCGGAGACCTCTGGAGTGATGATCCGATAGGGAATGAACTTTCTGCCTTCAGAGAGGTCGAAGGGCCCACTTTGGGCCTCTGCCTCTATGCACATCCCCTCGGATCCAATGGCAGAAATCTTTCCCTTTGCCTTAATCCATATCTCTGGCATTTCGATAGAAATTCGGGGGACCGTGACGTCCTTCAAATCATAGGCCATATCGAGGTCGATGTTCACCCACTTCGGTTTTAGGATGTACGAAAAGACCTTCCGATAGTCAAAGAACACCTCTTTAAATTTGAACTTAGCAGAAGTCTTGAAGGCTCCTGAAAAATCCCCTTGATAATGGGCCTTGAGGTCAAGGAGCCCTGAGATTGTTTCCATGGGCAGTAGCGTTTTGAGATAGGGCCAGAAATGAAAGACGTCAATCCCCTTGATCTCTACATCCATTTCAGTTTTTCCTTTTGAAAGGTCCATGTCCTCGGGGATATTCTGAATCGTCCCAACCATGGAAAAACGACCCTTTTTGGGGGAACGATGGATTTCCCCGTTCAACCGAAATGGAAAGGATTTACGATAAGAGATCCTTGAGAACTGAAGATTGAAAGATCGTATCTCCGTGATCAGAGGGGAACTGCCAAGGCTTTCATCTGAAAAGGAGATGACTCCATTCCGTAGAGTTAAGGAGCCTCCGAAGAGGGTGGAGAGGGTTTGAATCATCTTCTGCTGAGAAGGCTTAAATTCTTTAACAGCCAACGGGCCATCGAAAAAATTAAAATGTCCCTTCTCATCCTTGATAAGACGGAGCACGGGGCCATCGAGAACAATGCGCTTCCATTGGACTTCTCTCTTGAGAAGAGGAAGGAGCTTGACCTTCAGGATTACCCTTTTTGATTGAAGGAGATCAAATGTCAGAGAACGGTCCTTTACCCGGAGGTCTTCAAAGGCCATCCCAATGCCACCCCATAAACTTATTTTTGCCTTACCGATGGAGACCTCCCTGCCAAGATGGGTGGTCAAAGACTCCTGAAGAATCTTCTTATAAAGATCGGGGTTGAAAACATAATGAATAAACAAGAAACCGAGAACCCCAACAATAAGGATGGGGATCAATATCCAGAGAAAGGACCGTCTTTTGCGTGGAATCATATTTTTTACAGGACTTCTTTCAGAAGGGTTCAAGGATTCGAGCCTGCCTGCCCTGTACCAGTGCGGTTCAGGGCCTGCCGGCAGGTAGGGAATCCTGGACTCCTTGAACCCTTTATCTAGTATAACGTTTCATTAAAATATTTACATAAATAAGAAGTTTTGGTATATTGATTTCCAAAACGATTGGAGGGAATCAATATGCCAAAGAAGAGCCAAAAAGCAAAGTTGATTTTGTCTCCAG